>DASQAE010000200.1:0-3529 GCA_035635915.1 Burkholderiaceae bacterium
CGCCTGGTCATACAACGGATCAGCCTCCCCGGTTGGTTGACCTTCAACGCCATCCATGCCGGACAAGGCAGCTTCGGGCGCGTCCAGCAGACCGTCGACGTACTGCGGCGTGCCCTTCGATTTCAGGTAGTCGACGACCCGGTGCACTTCAGCATCGCTCACGAAGGCCCCATGCACGCGCACCGGCAGGCCGCTGCCTGCCGCGAGGTAAAGCATGTCGCCCTGGCTCAGCAGTGCTTCGGCGCCCATCTGATCGAGGATGGTGCGCGAATCGACGCGGCTGGAAACCTGGAACGAAATGCGCGCCGGGATGTTCGCCTTGATGAGACCCGTGATCACGTCGACCGAAGGCCGCTGCGTCGCGAGCACCAGGTGCATGCCGGCCGCGCGTGCTTTCTGCGCGATGCGCGTGATCAGTTCTTCGACCTTCTTGCCCGCGACCATCATCATGTCGGCAAGTTCGTCGATCAGGACCACGATCATCGGCAGCGGATCGAGCGGCTCGGGCGTGTCGGGCGTGAGCGAAAACGGGTTTCCAATCTTCTCTTCTTTCGCGCGCGCGTCGGCGAGCTTCTGGTTGTAGCCGGCAAGCGAGCGCACGCCGAGTTTGCTCATCAGGCGATAGCGCCGGTCCATCTCGGCGACACACCAGTTCAGGGCGTGACCGGCTTCGCGCATGTCGGTCACTACCGGTGCGAGTAGATGCGGAATGCCCTCGTACGCCGAAAGCTCGAGCATCTTCGGATCGATCATCAACAGGCGCACCTGCGACGGATCGGCCTTGTAGAGCAGCGACAGGATCATCGCGTTGACACCGACCGATTTGCCGGAGCCGGTTGTGCCGGCAACGAGCAGGTGTGGCATGCGCGCGAGATCGACCACGATCGGCTTGCCGCCGATGTCCTTGCCCAGGCCGAGCGTGACCAACGAGTGGCTTTCGTTGTAGACGCTGGAGCCGAGGATCTCGGAGAGCTTGACGATCTGGCGCTTGGGGTTCGGCAGTTCCAGTCCCATCACGTTCTTGCCGGGAATCGTCTCGACCACGCGGATCGAAACCAGCGAGAGCGCCCGCGCCAGGTCTTTCGCCAGGTTGACGATCTGGGCGCCTTTCACGCCCACGGCCGGCTCGACCTCGTAGCGCGTGATCACCGGCCCGGGGTACGCCGCCACCACGGTGACGTCGACGCCGAAGTCCTTCAGCTTCTTTTCGATCAGGCGCGACGTGAACTCGAGCGTCTCGGTGGGGATCGCTTCCACGCTTGGTGGTGGCTCATCAAGCAGATCGAGCGCCGGCAGCTTGGCATCCGACAGTTCCGCAAACAGCGGTACCTGCTTTTCCTTCTGCTTGCGCGACGACTCGGGTACCCGCACCGGCGGCCGCTCGATGTGCACCGGTCCCACTTCTTCGATGCGCTCGCGCTCCTGTTCCAGCCGCTGCTCGCGCGCGTGCGCCACCGCCACGCCGATCGCGCGATCCTCCTTGGCTTCGCGCGCTGCGCGCAAACGCGCGACAAAACCATCCAGGATGGCGCCCACCCGCTCGGCAACCGCGAGCCAGGAGAAATCGAAGAAGAGGCTCGCACCAAGGGCTACCAGCACGATCAGCAGCACGCTGGCCGATGTGACGCCAAGCGCAGCCGCCACCGGCGGCGCGACCACGCTGCCCAGCACGCCGCCGGCGACATCGGGCAGGATCGTCCCCAGTCCACGGATGCGCAGCGACTCGAGTGCGGTCGCCGCAAGCAGCAACAGCAGCAGCCCAAGCGCCTGGATCCAGTCCGGCAGGCCACGGTCCGCGTACGGTGCGTGCAGCCTGCGAAAGCCGCGCAGGACCCATGCAGCCCCGGCCGCAACCCAGACCCACGCCGAGAACCCGAACACGTACAGCAGCAGGTCGGCGATCCACGCACCAACACGGCCGCCTGCATTGCCCACCGGGACCGCGGTCACGGCGTGCGAAAAACCAGGATCGGCGCGGTCGTAGGTGAGCAGGAACGCCGCCAGGGCGAGCACCACCAGTGCGCCGATGATGTACGCGGCTTCTGCCAAGAGCCGCGCGACCCTGGACGGGGCGGGCGGGTCTTCGTTGCGTTGCGAACGGCGGCGGGTGCCGGGGATGTTTGCTGCGGAGCGGCTGGCCATGTTCGGATTATAGGTAGGCGACCTTTTCAGACCACACCCGGCGCCCCGCGTTCATCGCTTAGATGCTTGCTTTGGCCGACCGCGGCGCCGGATTCGTCGCACCGCGGCGCCCCGTGGCGCCCCTCCGAGCACAATAGGGTCGATGACAGCCCTCCCCGCTCCCGCCATTGCACCGCCTGCGGCCGGACACCGCCGCGCTGAGTTTTTCCGTGTCTTCAACGTGCACACGGTCACGGTGCTGTTCTACCTTTGCCTCGGCGTCGTGCTACCGCGGTTCCTGCCGGTCCTTTCGCTGGGGCTGAATGAACGCAGCATCGGAAGCACGTTTACCTTCCTGCGCCAGAACCTGATCAGCGGCATCACGGTGCTCGCCACGATCGCTGCGGTGCGTGCCTGGGCCCTCGGACGCGGCTGGTCGCGCCTGAAATCGCTGGCGGTGGGTGTGGCGTGTATCAGCGTGGCGACGATCGTCAGCGCGTTGTTCCGGCTGCTGGTGTTCGGCGTACCGCTGGAGCAGATTCCGTCGCGCTGGCCGTGGGCGATCGGTGTCTGGTTTCTCTGGACCATGATCGGCGGCATGGGCTATGCGCTGCTGCACTTCGTGCAGGAGGATGAAGCCGCCAGGCGTGCGCTCGACGAGGAGAGCACGGCGCAGGAGGCGCTCACGGCGCAGATGACCCAGGCGCGCCTGTCGGCGCTGCAGGCGCAGATCGAGCCGCACTTTCTGTTCAATACGCTTGCCAACGTCAAGCGCCTGTACGAAACCGCGCCCGCGCGCGGGCGTGAGATGTTGTCGAGCCTGATCGGCTATCTGCGCGCGGCACTTCCGACGATGCGCCAGTCGGGCTCGACCCTGCGGCGCGAACTCGAGCTCGCGCGCTCATACCTCACCATCCTGCAGATGCGCATGGGCGAGCGCCTGCGCTTTTCCATCGAGGCTTCGGAAGAGCTGCTCGACGCCGAGGTACCGCCGCTGGTGCTCGGCACGCTGATCGAAAACGCGCTCAAGCACGGGCTGGCGCCGCTGCCCGAGGGCGGCGTGATCCGTATCCGCGCGCTGCGTGAGGCGGACCAGTTGCGGATCGAGGTGCACGACACCGGACGCGGATTCTTCGCCGAAAGTGGCACGGGGGTTGGACTCGCCAATACGCGCTCGCGACTGGCAGCGCTTTACGGGGGCAGCGCGGCGATGCAACTTGCAGCCAATCAGCCTAGCGGAGTCGTCGCCACGGTCGTGCTGCCGCTCACGCTGCGGCGTCGCGTCGTTGCCGGACAACCGCAAGAGGTCAGCGCATGAACAGCATCGTCGCAAAAGAAGGCGCAACGACCAGCAACGGCAATGGCCACGCGCTCATTGGCTGGTTGCGGTTTGTTTTCGATTCGATCC
>DASQAE010000201.1:0-18530 GCA_035635915.1 Burkholderiaceae bacterium
CAGCGCAACACTGAACTCAGGCTGCAGCGCGTTTGCGCCCGAAGACGGTTTCCATTTCGCGCCGGAACCGTACCGCCGGCTGGCTCGCGTCGAGATCGACGTCGGACCAACGCAACGGAGTTCCGGCAGGGATCGCGGTTCGCAGCCGACAACGATGTGCGAGTCCGAGCGGCAATCCTCCGATATCGAGCGAGGCGGCAGCCGGCATCAACCTGCCGTAGACAGTGAAACCGCCCTCCCCGTCGAGCACCTCGCCCGCACGCAGGTCGCGTTTTGCCGTGGCGACGACGTCGGCGCGGAACTCGCGTGGTGCACCGGTTGGCTCTGCGCGCAAGCCGACGCTGGCTACGCTGATGCCGAGTTCCAGACCAATGAGGTGAAACGGCTTGTACATGGCCGTGTAGCGTCCGGACGGGTCAGTGACCAGGCCGTATTCCTTGAAGCAGCGCTCGACGTAGTCGCTTCCGGCCGCGAGCACGACGTAGACGCCCCAGCGCAAGTCACGAAACACCGGTCGGCCATCACGCTCCACGCTGGAGATCACCTCGACCTGGCCGCGCTGTGCGAGCAACCCACCGTCGTCGCGTGGCCGCAGCACGCGGGCGAGATCGTCGACGCCACAGGGAGGAAAACCGAGCCCGTCCGGCGCGTTGAGTCCGGTTGCATTGGCCACAGCGCACATCTCGATCGCACTTTTGGTGCCGTCGAGAAACGAATTGAACATCTGCGCGTTGAAGTCGCCGGCCGCCACGGTGTCCGCGGAAAAGCCGTAGTAGGGCCAGACGGTGTCCGGTGTCGACGCGTGATATTCGGGCAGGTACTTCGTACCCTTGCCGGCGGCCACCACTTCAAAGCCGCATGCCCGCGCCCAGTCGACCATCTCGCAGATGAGTGCAGGCTGATCGCCGTAGGCAAGCGAATAGACGATGCCGGCGTTGCGCGCGCGTTGAGCGAGCAGCGGGCCGGCCAAGGCGTCGGCCTCGACGTTCACCATGACGACATGCTTGCGGGCTTCGCAGCTGGCGAGCACGTGCGCGATCCCGGCCGCGGGGGACCCCGTTGCATCGATGACGATCTCTACTGTGCGATCGGCGATGAGCGCGCGCCCGTCGTCGACGAAGCGCACCACCGCAAGCTCGGCCTCGGTCCAGCCGGTCTTTTGCAGAGAATGACGCGCGCGCTTGGGCTCGAGGTCCGCCACCATCGCCAACCGTACGCCCGGCGTTCGGCGCATCTGTGCCAGATACATCGAGCCGAATTTGCCCGCACCGATCAAGCCGACCTGCAGCGGCCGGCCCGCTGCCTCGCGCTCGACCAGGCGCGCGTACAGGTTCATCGGGTCAGGGTTTTGTTTTCGGCGCGTTTGGCGCAGGCGCCGGCACGAACTGGAAGAACGTCTCGTCGGCGCGGATCATGTTCAGCTGCATGCGCGCCTGTTCCTCGATCGCTTCACGGCCGTCGCGCAGGCTTTGCACCTCGGCCGCCAGCGCAGTGTTGCGTGCCTCAAGTTCGACGTTGCCGGCGCGCCGCCGTTCCAGGTCGGCCTGCAGTTGCCACGCCTGCAGCCACCCGCCGCGCCCTAGCCAGAGCGGCCACTGGATCGCCAGCGCAAGCAGGGTGAGCACGATGGCGAGCAGGCGCATCGAAACTACTACCGCAGGTTGTAAAAGGCTTCCCGGCCGGGATAACTCGCGACGTCGCCAAGATCCTCTTCGATGCGCAGCAGCTGGTTGTACTTGGCCATACGATCGGAGCGCGACAGCGATCCGGTCTTGATCTGCAGCGCGTTGGTGCCGACGGCGATATCCGCAATCGTGGCGTCTTCGGTTTCGCCCGAACGATGGCTGATCACCGCGGTGTAGCCCGCGCGTTTGGCCATTTCGATCGCGGCGAAGGTTTCAGTCAGGGTGCCGATCTGATTGATCTTGATCAGGATCGAATTGGCGATGCGGCGCTCGATGCCCTCGCGCAGGATGCGGGTGTTGGTGACAAAAAGATCGTCACCCACCAATTGCACCCGCTTCGCAAGCAGGTTGGTGAGATGCGCCCAACCGTCCCAATCGTTCTCGGCCATCCCGTCTTCGATCGAAATGATGGGGTACTTGTCGCACCAGGTGGCGAGCAGATCGGAAAAGCCCTTCGCGTCGAGCGTGAGCTGCTCGCCCTTCATCTGATACTTGCCGTCGCGGAAGAATTCGCTCGATGCACAATCCAGCGCGAGCGCAACCTGCCGCCCCGCTTCGAAACCCGCCTTGTCGATCGCTTCCAGAATGAGCTGGATCGCGGCTTCGTGGTTCTTGACGTTCGGCGCAAAACCGCCTTCGTCGCCCACGGCGGTGCTCATCTTGCGATCGTGCAACAGCTTCTTGAGCGAATGGAACACCTCGGCCCCGTAGCGCAGCGCCTCGGAAAAACTGGGCGCGCCGAGCGGGATGATCATGAATTCCTGCAAATCCAGGTTGTTGTTGGCGTGTGCGCCGCCGTTGATGACGTTCATCATCGGCACCGGCATCTGCATCGCTCCGCTGCCGCCGAAGTACCGATAAAGCGGCAGCCCGGCCTCCTCGGCGGCGCATTTGGCGACCGCCAGCGATACCGCAAGCAGCGCGTTTGCCCCCAGGCGCGCTTTGTTCTCGGTGCCGTCGAGGTCGATCAGCGTACGGTCGAGAAACGCCTGCTCGTTGGCCTCCAGGCCCATCACCGCCTCGGAGATCTCGGTGTTGATGTTCTCCACGGCGCGCAGTACGCCCTTGCCCAGGTAACGATTCTTGTCGCCGTCGCGCAGTTCGATTGCTTCGCGCGAACCGGTCGAGGCGCCCGAAGGGACGGCCGCGCGGCCCATAACGCCGGATTCCAGCAGCACGTCGCATTCGACGGTCGGGTTGCCGCGTGAGTCGAGGATCTCGCGGCCGATGATGTCAACGATGGAGGACATGGATCACGAACGGAGTCTGCTTGCGCATGCCCCGCCGAAGGTTGGGAAAGGGATGCGGCGCGTAACTCAGACGCCCTCGACAACGATCAAGTTGAAGTACTCGGTGGCACCGGCGCGTTTTGCGCGCGCGGCCCGATAGAGCTCGGAGTCGTAGAACGCTCGCGCCTGATCGTAGGTGGGAAAGCTCAGCATGACCATGCGGCTCGGCTTCCAGTTGCCTTCCAGCGTCTCATGCCGCCCGCCACGGACGACAAACTCGCCGCCGGCTGCTGCGACTGCACCGGGCGAAAGCGCGCGATATTGCGCGTACTGGGTTTCGTCGGAGATCTTGATGTCGGCGATGACGTAGGCAGCCATGCGAGCGGATTCGTTCTTCTTGGGAAATTTTCGCGCAAAGAGTCGTCAGCCGAAGTCGCGTTCGATGAAACCGCGGCGCTTGACCGTACGATCGAGATCGACCAGCGCCTCGAGCAATTCCTTCATCCGATGCAACGGCACGGCGTTCGGGCCGTCGGACTTAGCGTTTTTCGGATCGGGATGAGTCTCCATGAACACCCCCGCGATCCCTACTGCAACCGCCGCGCGTGCGAGCACCGGAACAAATTCACGCTGCCCGCCGCTCGACGTGCCCTGCCCGCCGGGCAGCTGGACCGAATGCGTGGCGTCGAAGACCACCGGGCAATTCGTCTCGCGCATGATCGCCAGCGAGCGCATGTCGGAAACCAGGTTGTTGTAACCGAAACTGGCGCCGCGCTCGCAGGCGAGAAAGCGGTCTTCGCTTAACCCGGCATCGCGCGCTGCGTCGCGCGCCTTGTCGACGACGTTCTTCATGTCGCCGGGTGCCAGAAACTGGCCCTTCTTGATGTTCACGGGTTTGCCGCTCTGTGCGCAGGCGCGGATGAAATCGGTCTGGCGAGAGAGAAAGGCCGGCGTCTGGATCACGTCGACGACCGACGCGGCCGCGGCGATTTCATCCTCGGCATGCACGTCGGTGAGCACGGGAACGCCGATCTGCTTGCGCACCTCGCCAAGGATACGTAGCCCCTCGTTCATGCCAAGTCCGCGAAAGCTCGTGCCCGAACTGCGATTGGCCTTGTCGTAGCTCGACTTGTAGATAAACCCAATGCCGAGCTTGGCCGTCATCTCCTTGAGCTTGCCGGCCGTGTCGAGCGCCATTGCCTGCGTCTCGACCACGCACGGCCCGGCGATGAGGAACAGCGGGCGGTCGAGACCGACTTCGAAACCGCAGAGGTTCAATCCAGACCTCCACCGCAGGCGCTCGAATCTCCCCTCCTCCGCTCGCGGGGGAGGGAATGTCGTGCGACATCAATCACGCAGCCACCTTCTGCAACGCCGCGCCCGTCTTCGCCTTCCGATACGCCAGCGCCGCCTCGATGAACGCCCTGAACAGCGGATGGCCGCCGCGCGGCGTGGACGTGAACTCGGGGTGGAACTGGACGCCGATGAAGAACGGATGCGCCGGCAGCTCCATGATCTCCGGCAGCTTCTCGTTCGGCGTACGCGCAGAGATGCGCATGCCGTTTTGCTCAAAAATCGGCACGTAGACGTTGTTGACCTCGTACCGGTGTCGATGACGCTCGTTGACGTCGACGCCGTAGATCTTGCTCGCCAGCGTGCCGCTGTCGACCGGGCAGCGTTGCGAGCCGAGCCGCATCGTGCCGCCAAGATCGGACTGCTGGTTTCGACGCTCGATGCGCCCGGTACGTTCCATCCACTCGGTGATCAAGGCGACCACCGGATGCGGCGTATCGGGATCGAACTCGGTGGAGTTGGCGCCCTCCAGGCCGCACACGTTGCGCGCGAACTCGATCGTTGCCAGCTGCATGCCGAGGCAAATGCCAAGGTAGGGCACGCCATTTTCGCGCGCGTGCTCGATGGCGCGGATCTTCCCTTCCGTGCCCCGTTTGCCGAAGCCACCCGGCACCAGGACCGCATCAAGATGATCGAGCTTGACCGGCGCGCCCTTTTCGAAGCTTTCTGCATCGACGTATTCGATGCTCACCCGGGTGCGGGTATGAATGCCGGCGTGCATCAGCGCTTCGTTGAGCGACTTGTAGGAGTCCGAGAGCTCAACATACTTGCCGACCATGCCGATACGCACCTCGTGCGCCGGATGTTCCAGCAGTTCAACCAGCCGGTCCCACGCCGAAAGATCGGCTGGTTTTGCCACGATGCCGAGCTTGAAGCAGACGATTTCGTCCAGGCCCTGCTTGTGCAGCATCGACGGAATCTTGTAGATCGAGTCGACGTCCCAGCATGAAATCACCGAATCGAGCGGCACGTTGGAAAAGAGCGAGATCTTTGCGCGTTCGTCCTCGGGGATCGGCCGGTCGGCGCGACACAGCAAGACGTCGGGATAAATGCCGATCTCGCGCAGTTTCTGCACGCTGTGCTGGGTCGGCTTGGTCTTCAGCTCGCCGGCGGCGGGAATAAACGGCACCAGCGTCAGGTGCACGAAACAGCACGAACCGCGGCCGAGGCGCAGGCTCATCTGCCGCGCGGCCTCGACGAAGGGAAGCGATTCGATGTCGCCGACCGTGCCGCCGATCTCGACGATCGCGATGTCGGTCTTGCCATCCCAAGCGGCACGCGCGCCGCGTTCGATGAAATCCTGGATCTCGTTGGTAACGTGCGGAATGACTTGCACGGTCTTACCGAGATACTCGCCGCGGCGTTCCTTCTTGATCACCGACTCGTAGATTTGACCGGTCGTGAAGTTGTTGAGGCGCTTCATCCGCGCGGAGATGAAACGCTCGTAGTGACCGAGGTCGAGATCCGTCTCGGCGCCATCTTCGGTCACGAACACTTCGCCGTGCTGAAACGGCGACATCGTGCCGGGGTCGACGTTGATGTATGGATCGAGCTTTATGAGGGTGACTTTGAGGCCGCGCGATTCGACGATCGCGGCGAGCGAGGCGGCGGCGATGCCCTTGCCAAGGGAGGACACGACGCCACCGGTAACGAAGACGTATTTCGTCATGTTCGAGGAGGCCCGCGACGCGGTGCGAGACGGGCGTTACCGGTAAAGCGGGAGTATACCGATGCGCGCTGCAGTTACCGAAAAAAATCGGGCGTGAACTGCGATTGCAATCGCTCCCAGCCCTCTTTGCCGATGCGGCGCATGGTTTCGATGTTGTTTTGGTAGATCGATGCGGGATCGGGGAAGGTCGCAAGCGCGTGTTCGACACTCGCTTCACGCAGCAAGTGCAGGGTCGGAAAAGGCGACCGATTGGTGCTGTTTTCGAGATCGTCCGGCTGCGTCCCGGCGAATTGATAGTGCGGATGAAAACTCGCAATCTGCAGTTCACCGATCAAACCGAGTTCCGCAACCGCCGCTTCAGCGACCGAAAGGAAGTCGTTGAACTCGAGGAAGTCGATCAGCGCCCAAGGATGGATGAGCAACGTGGTTTCGACGTTCGTTGTGGCGCTCTGTGCAAGAAATCGCAGTTCTTCTTCCAGGTCCGCGCGCAACGCCTGCGCGTCGCGCGCGCGGCTGACGCGGTACCGGATACGCCCGGCCGCCATCACAGCGCGCGCGAACGGACACAGGTTCAGGCCGACGACCGCGGCTTCGATCCAGCGCCGGGTTGCAGCCGCTGCTTGCTGATCGAGATCGGCGTCCATTGACGGGCCGAACAGTCAGGGCGCGGCGGGCGGCAATGGCATGCCTTTGGCCGCCAGAACCTGGCGCAACCGGTCCGGGTAGTCGGTAATCAATCCGTCCACACCAAGATCGATCAGGCGTGCCATGTCGCCCGGGTCGTTGACGGTCCATGGCAGGATCTTCAATCCGACGGCGCGCGCCTCGACTGCGAGCTCGGGCGTCAGATTGCGCCAGAACATGGACCAGATCTCGCACCCGGCGGCCTTCGCCAGGCGTGGTACCGAGCCATGCTCGGCGGCGCGCAGCCCGGCGTGCCAGCGCGACGCACCGGTGGCATCGGCGAGATTCGTGTTCATGGATTCGGCTTCGATGGTCAGGCATGCGGTCGCCTGACGCGGGCGCAGGCGTTTGATTGCGATCAACGTGCGCCAGTCGAACGATTGCACGGTCGTGCGTTCGGCCATGCCGGTGCGATCGAGCGCAGCGATGACAAGGCGAGCGAACGCATCGGGTGCGGGCACTTCTTCCCCACTCGTGGGCGTGATCTTGGTTTCGATGTTCAGGCGCACCGTCGTGCTGCGCGCCCGCACCAAGGCGACGAGCTCGTCGAACGTCGGCACGCGCTCGCCGTCCGCCGGCACTTGTTGCGGCCAGTTCCTTGCATAAGCATGCGCAGGGTTGAGACGGCCGACGTCGAAGCGGCGCAGTTGCGTCAGCTCGAGCGCATGGATATTTGCGCCTTGTTGCGTCAGCCAGGCGCCGCTTGCATCGCGCGTCAGCGCCGGATTCAGATACGGATCGTGCGAGAGCACCAACACGCCGTCGCGTGTCACCGCAAGATCGGTTTCGAGCGTGGTTACGCCGATCGCCAGCGCGCGCCGGAACGCGGCCAGCGTGTTTTCCGGCGCAAGCCCACGCGTACCACGATGCCCTTCCAGATCGAACGCGGGAGCGCAAGAAGGCAGCGCAAGCAGCGCCAGGACCAGGCACAACGCGAGTCGGCGCAGTGTCATGCGATCAGCGCACCGCGCTCGAGCAGCAGCGCACGCAGCACCGAGCGATGACAGCGCGCCTCATCGGCGCAATAACATCCGACCGCAAAGTTCGTTTTCTGCGACAGCGCTGCCAGCAGATCGAGCGTGCGGCCGGCATCCGGGTGTTTCATCTCGGCGCGATAGGCACGTTCGAACGCCTTCCACGCACGCTCATCGGCCGCTGCCTGACCACGCTTGAGCAACTGCTCGCTGGGAGCGAGATTCGGAAACCAGACATCGTAAAAATCGCGGGTCGCAAATTCGCTCTTGGGTACTCCGCGAGGCGGCCGCCGCACGGTGCCAACGCGCAGTCCCTCGTCCGGCGAACGCGGGCTGCCAAGCCTTACGATGCGCACCGCCATGGCCGCCCTCTCCGGCACGTTGATCTGGCACCATGATCGCACGCTGCCCGACACGCACCCGTGACCCAGCTCCCATCCGCGCAAAACCCGATTGCGACACGCCGTTTCGCCGGGATCGACGCGCTGCGCGGGTTCGCGGTCGCGCAGATGATCGTCTACCACTTCATCTACGACCTGAACTTCTTCGGCTGGCTGCGGCTCGCGATGACGCGCGACCAGCCCTGGGTAGGCTGGCGTACTGCGATCGTCTCGCAGTTCCTGTTCCTGGTCGGGTTGAGCCTGGTGCTGCGTTACGCGTTCAAGCCGGCGTGGTCCGACTTCTGGCGCCGGTGGCTGCAGATCGCCGGCGCGGCCGCGCTGGTATCGCTCGGTAGCTGGTTGGTGTTCCGCGACCGGTTCATCTTCTTCGGCATCCTGCACTACATCGCGGTTGCGCTGATTCTGGCGCGCTTGCTGGTCCCGCTCGGCCGTCTGAACCTATTGCTCGGCATCGCCGCTCTGCTCGCCGGCCTGCTTTTCAAGGATGCGGTGTTCAATGCGACCGAGCTGACGTGGATCGGATTCGCTACCCGCAAGCCGGCAACGGAGGACTACGTGCCGATCTTTCCGTGGATCGGGGTCACGCTGCTCGGGGTGGGGCTTGGCGCGATCTGGCAGCGCACGCAGTTTGCCGTGCCACCAGCGCTACAGGCGTTGAACACCGCGCCACCGCGTTTGCTGATCGTTCTGGGAACCTGGGCGCTGACGGTCTACCTCGTGCATCAGCCGATCCTGCTCAGCCTCTTGTGGCTGCTCAGGAAACTGAGCGGATAGGAACCGAGCGCCGCGGCGAATCGGAGCGCAACCACTCGGGTTGCAGTGTCACGTGATCGATGTCGAAACGCTCGCGCAGGACCGTGCGGGCGTGCGACAGGACCGCGGGCCAGTGCACCACGTCATCGACCAGCACGTGCGCAGAGAGCGCCGAGCGGCCCGGCACCATTACCCAGATGTGCAGGTCGTGCACGGAACGCACGCCATGTATGCCCGCCAATGCCTGACCCACCTTCTGATAGTCGACGTCCTCGGGCACGGAGTCCAGCAACACGTGCGTAGTCTCTCGCAACACGCCGATGGTCGAGCGCAGGATGAGCCCGCCGACGAGCATGGAGAGCAGCGGATCGATGGCGAAGTACCCGGTGAAGTAGATGATCACGCCGGCAGCGATCGCTGCCACCGAGCCCAACATGTCGCCCAGCACGTGCAGCAGCGCCGCGCGGGTGTTGACGTTGTTGCCTTCGCGCGCCAGCACCCACGCGACAACGATGTTCACGACCAGGCCAACGGAGGCGATGACAAAAACCGATCCACCATTGACCGGTTGCGGCTGGCGCAGCCGCTCGACCCCCTCGATGAATAACCACACCACGATGCCGAGCATCGCCAGCGCGTTGACGAATGCGGCAATGACTTCGGCGCGCGCCAGCCCATAGGAGTGGCGCTCGGATGCCGGCCGCCGTGCAACCATGTTGGCCGCCAGCGCAAACAGGAGTGCGGCAGCATCGGTCACCATGTGGCCCGCATCGGCAAGCAGCGCGAGCGAGCCTGACCACAAGCCACCGAGCAGTTCGACTAACGCATACCCGCCGGTGAAAACGACCGCAAGAAGGAGCGCACGCGAGCCCTGCTGGCTCGTACGCTCAACGTGCTCGCTGTCGCCGTGGTGATGCGCGCCGACGTGGGGGTGATGATGATGCGAGTTCATCTGCTGACTGCTGACCCGGACGAGCGGCAGTCACGGTGGCGCAGCGTGCGCGCCTCAGGCGGTCGCGGCCTGCTCCAGGTGAACGGGGCAGCCGGTTTTGAGGCGAATCTCCTCCGCCGTGACCGCCGGCGCAAGCTCGACCGCCGTCAGGCCTTTGGGCGTGACATCGAAGACACCAAGATCCGAAATGATGCGGTTGACCACGCCGACGCCTGTCAAAGGCAGCGTGCACCGCTGCAGGATCTTGTGCTCGCCGTTCTTCGCGCAGTGCTCCATCAGTACCACCACGCGTCGGACGCCGGCGACCAGGTCCATCGCGCCGCCCATGCCCTTGACCAGCTTGCCCGGGATCATCCAGTTGGCGAGGTCGCCCTTTTCGCTGACCTGCATCGCGCCAAGGATGGCAAGGTTGATGTGGCCGCCGCGGATCATCGCGAACGAATCGGCGCTGGAGAAAAAACTCGAACCCGGCAGCGCGGTCACGAGTTGTTTGCCCGCGTTGATGAGGTCGGGATCGATTTCGTCCTCGGTCGGGAACGGTCCGATGCCGAGCAGCCCGTTTTCGGACTGCAGCATGACGTCCATGCCGGCCGGAATGTAGTTCGCCACCAGGGTCGGCAGGCCGATGCCGAGGTTGACGTAGAACCCGTCGCGCAATTCCTTGGCCGCGCGTGCCGCCATCTGATCTCGATCCCAAGCCATGCTTGCTCCGATCAATACCGCAGCAAGTGCCACACGGCGCTTGCTGCACAAACCTCCCCTCTCCCCCGGAGGGAGAGGGGCGGGGGTGAGGGGGCACGAGCGTTCAAATGAAGCTTCATTCCAACGCTCAACCCTTGGTGCGCACCGTGCGCTGCTCGATCCGCTTTTCCGGCTTGGGATTGAGCACCAGGCGCTGCACGAAGATGCCTGGCGTATGCACGAGGTCCGGATCGAGCATGCCGTTTTCGACAATCTGTTCGACTTCGGCCACGGTGACCTTGCCGCACATCGCAACCACCGGATTGAAGTTGCGCGCCGTCTTGCGATAGACGAGATTGCCCTGTTTGTCGGCCTTCCAGGCCTTGACCAGCGAAACGTCGGCGCGAATGCCGCGTTCCATGATGTACTTCTCGCCATCGAACTCGCGCACGTCCTTGCCCTCGGCGACGATGGTGCCAACGCCGGTTTTGGTGAAGAACGCGGGAATGCCCGCACCACCGGCGCGCATGCGCTCCGCAAGCGTGCCTTGAGGCGTGAACTCGAGCTGGAGTTCGCCGGCCAGATACTGGCGTTCGAATTCCTTGTTCTCGCCGACGTAGGACGAAATCATCTTGCTGATCTGGCGCGTCGCCAGCAGCAGTCCGAGCCCGAACCCATCGACACCGGCGTTGTTGCTGACACAGGTGAGTTGACGCTTGCCCGAGTCGCGCAGTGCGGCGATCAAGGCTTCCGGGATTCCGCACAATCCAAAACCGCCGACCGCAATGGTCTGGCCGTCCTTGACAACATCCGCCAGCGCCGCCGCCGCTGACGGGTAGATCTTGTTCATTGAGCTCCTTTCCTGCAACCGGCCGCGCCGCGACCTCTGGGGAATTCTATGCAATCACGGCACGCACCGCCTCCGGCCACGGCTGCGCCTTGTTGGAAACGTAGTCGAACCAGACGATCACCGAACGGCCGGTTGCGTATTGGATGCCCGGTTCGTCAGTGCGCTCGATCGCCAGTGCCATTTCAACGCTCGAGCGGCCCACCCTGGTGATCGTTTGCGTTACACGTGCGACACCCGGGTACGTCATCGCCCGCAGGAAATCGCAGGACACATGCGCCAGTATCGGCGCCTGACTGGTCGGGAGGGTCGAAAAACCGATCTCGTGAAACCACTGGATGCGCGCCTCTTCCATCAGGCGAAAGTAGATGGTGTTGTTCAGGTGCGCCATGGCGTCCATGTCGGCCCAGCGCAGCGGCACGTCGATCACAAACTCCTTCATGTCACTGATAGTCCATCGTCGGCCGTCAGGATCGCGCCATTGATGAATTGCGACTCGTCGGCCACGAGCATCAGCAGCGGAGCATCCAGATCTTCGGGCAGCCCTACTCGCCGGCGCGGCAGCGTCTGGATCAGCTTGCGCCCACCATCGGTATCCCAGTGGTCTTCGTTGATCTCGGTGCGTATGTAACCGGGGCATAGTGCGTTGACGTTGATGCCGTAGCGCCCCCACTCCAGCGCCTGCGCGCGCGTCATGTGCACGACTGCGGCCTTGCTCATGCAGTACACGCCGAGTTGCGCCGTTGCGCGCAGGCCCGCGACCGATGCAACGTTGACGATACGACCGCGAAAGTCCTGCGCCTGCTTGGAGCGCGCGATCATGCGTTTGGCGACTTCCTGCGCGACAAAAAACGCGCCGCGGGTATTGGTGTTGAAGACGTAGTCGTAGTCAACCGCCGTGACCTCCGTCAACCGCTGCGTGGTCGAGACGCCGGAGTTATTCACCAGGATGTCGATCGGACCGACTTCCGTTTCGACGTGACTGACCGCGGTGGCGATCGAATCGAGGTCGGTCACGTCGATCTGCACCACGGAGGCTGCGCCGCCCTGCGACTCGATCTCCGCGCGTAATTCCTTCAGCCGCTCAAGGCGGCGCGCCGCCAGCACGACCAGCGCACCATTGGCGGCGAGCACGCGGGCAAACTGCGCCCCGAGGCCGCTGCTCGCCCCGGTAACCAGCGCGATTCTTTCAGCCAGATTGGTCTGCATCGGCTTCCCTTCCCTCTGCGCATCGACGGCGGCGCGATGATCGCACACTAGAATCGCCCTCCTGGCACGTGCCGGCACGACCGGCGACAGGCAGCACAAGAAAGAACGCGGAGACCGGAATGCGCGAAGCCGAACGCGAATCGATGCAATACGACGTCGTGGTCGTCGGCGGCGGCCCGGCAGGGCTCGCCGCAGCGATCCGGCTCAAGCAACTTGCTGCGCAGCGCGGCCGTGAGGTCGGTGTCTGCGTGGTCGAAAAAGGCTCGGAGATCGGCGCCCACATTCTTTCCGGCGCGGTGATGGATCCGCGCGCGCTGAGCGAGTTGTTTCCGGACTGGAAGGAGCGCGGCGCGCCGCTGAATGTCGCTGTAAGCGAGGATCGCTTCTACTTTCTCTCCGAGAAAGGCGCGTTGCGCACGCCGAACTGGATGCTGCCGGCGTGTTTCGTCAACCACGGTAACTACGTGGTGAGCCTCGGCAACGTTGTGCGTTGGCTCGGCCAGCGCGCAGAAGAACTCGGCGTCGAGATCTTTCCCGGTTTCGCGGCAGCCGAGATCCTCTACGACGAACAAGGTGCGGTGCGCGGTGTGGCAACCGGCGACATGGGAATCGGCAAGGACGGCAAGCCCACCGACCACTTCCAACCCGGCGTCGAACTTCTCGGCAAGTACACGCTTTTTGCAGAGGGTTCGCGCGGTCATCTCGGCCGGCAGTTGATAACGAATTTCAAGCTCGATTCGGGGCGCGACCCGCAAACCTACGGCATCGGCCTCAAGGAGCTATGGGACATCGACCCGAAGAAGCATCAGCCGGGGCTCGTCATCCACACCGCGGGCTGGCCCCTGGATAGTGCGACCTACGGCGGCTCGTTTCTCTATCACCAGGACAACAACCAGGTCGCCATTGGATTCGTCGTGGGGCTCGGCTACTCGAATCCGTACCTTGCGCCCTTCGAGGAGTTCCAGCGCTACAAGTCGCACCCGTTGATTCGCACGTTCCTCGAGGGCGGAAAGCGGGTTGCATACGGGGCGCGGGCGATCACGGCGGGCGGACTGCAAAGCCTGCCCAAGCTGGTTTTCCGGGGTGGTGCGCTGATCGGATGCGACGCAGGATTTCTCAACGCGGCTCGCATCAAGGGCTCGCACGCCGCAATCAAGACCGGCATGCTTGCTGCGGAGGCTGCGTTCGACGCAGTCGTGGCCGAGCGCAGCTACGATGAGCTCGCAGCCTATCCGGCTGCCTTCGAGTCATCGTGGCTGAAGGACGAGTTGCATCAGACGCGCAACTTCAAGGGGTGGATGGACAAGGGTCTGTACGCGGGCACGTTGCTGTTCGGTTTCGATCAGGTGGTGTTGCGCGGCAAAGCGCCTTGGACTTTGCACCGCTCGACGCCAGATCACGCAAAACTGAAGCCTGCTGCCGAGTGCACGCCGATCGTGTATCCCAAGCCGGACGGCAAGCTCACTTTCGACCGGCTCTCTTCGGTTTTCCTGTCGAACACCAACCATGAGGAAAACCAGCCGCCACACCTGACCTTGAAGGATCCCAGCATTCCGGTGGCGGTGAATCTCGCTCGCTACGCAGGACCCGAAGCGCGTTATTGCCCGGCGGCGGTGTACGAATTCGTCAAAAGCGAAAACGGTACCGACCGGCTGCAGATCAACTTCCAGAACTGCGTCCATTGCAAGACGTGCGACATCAAGGACCCGACGCAGAACATCGTGTGGGTGGTGCCGGAGGGTGGCGGCGGGCCGAATTACCCGAACATGTAACGGGCCGTCAGGTGCGCCACTTGCCGTCGAGCCATTTCTCCAGCCAGGCGATGCCGATGATGGTCTTAACGTCGGTGACCACGCCGTCGCGAATCCAGGTTGCGATCTCCTGCCAAGGCGCGGTGAACACCTCGATCACCTCACCGGAATCCTGGCTTGCGCCCTCCAACTTCAGGTCGCGCGCGAGGAAAACCTCGATCTTTTCGTCGCTGTAACCGAACGCGTTGTGAAAGCCCCCGAGGTGCACCCAGGTCGCCGCGGAATAGCCGGTTTCCTCGAGCAGCTCGCGTTGCGCGCTCGCGAGCGCGTCTTCACCGCGGTCGATCTTGCCGGCCGGGATCTCGATCATGACGCGTCCAAGTGGATGGCGGAACTGGCGCTCGAGCACCACCTGGCCATCGGCCAGCAGCGGCACGATGGTGACGGCACCCGGATGACGCACGTATTCGCGCACCCCGATATGACCGTCAGCCGCGCGCACGGTGTCCCGGTACAGGCGCAGAAACGTCCCGTCGAACACCAGCTGCGACTCGAGCGTTTCTTCGTGCAGTCGATCGTCCTTGTCGCGCGCCATCCGCCCGGCCACCTGTCTTAACCACCGAGCGCTTTGATCATCGCGCTCGCGCAAAGTGCCAGCAGATACTGCGGCACGATACCCAACACGAGCACGGACACGCCGTTGAAGGTGAGCGCGATGCGCATGTCCTGGGTCGCGACGATGGGAGCGGTGTCGGTGGGCTCGTCGAAGTACATCATGCGCACCACGCGCACGTAGTAAAAAGCGCCCACCAGGGAAAGCAGTACCGCGACAACGGCGAGCGTCACTCCGAGCGGAGCGTCGTTGCCGAGCAGCGCCTGCAACACGACCAGCTTGGCATAGAACCCCACCGTGGGCGGGACGCCGGCAAGCGAAAACATCAGCAGCAGCATGACGAACGCGAACCACGGGCTGCGTTTGTTCAGCCCGCGCAAGTCCGTGATCTGCTCCGACTCGAAGCCCTGGCGGGCCAGCAGCATGATGATGCCGAAGGTTCCGAGCGACGTCAGCGCATACGTGATCACGTAGAACAACGCCGCCGAGTAGGCGTTCGCGGTGCTGGCGACATTGCCGCCGACCACGCCCGAGAACATCGCCAGCAGCATGAATCCCATCTGTGCGATGGTCGAATACGCGAGCATGCGTTTGAGGTTGGTCTGCGCGATCGCGGTAATGTTGCCGACGATGAGCGACAACACCGCAAGCAGCATCAGCATCTTCTGCCAGTCGATGGCGAGCGGCAGCAGGCCCTCGACCAGAATCCGATAGGCGATGGCAAACCCGGCCAGCTTGGGCGCCGAGCTGATCAGCACCGTAACCGGCGTGGGCGCTCCCTCGTAGACGTCGGGCACCCACATGTGGAACGGCACGGCTGCGAGCTTGAAGCCCAGTCCTGCGACGATGAAGACCGTGCCCAATACAAGCGCGAGCCGATTGGCCACGCGCGCGCCGCCGACCTGGCGCGCGAGATCGTTGATGTCGAGCGTGCCGGAAGCGCCGTAGAGCATCGACATGCCGTACAGCAGAAAACCGGAAGCAAGCGCGCCGAGCACGAAATACTTCATCGCCGCTTCGGTAGCCTTGGCGTCGTCGCGCCGCAAAGCGATCAACGCGTACAGCGACAACGACTGCAACTCCAGCCCGAGGTAGATGACCAGCAGGTTGTTGGCCGAGATCATCACCAGAACGCCGAGCAGGACAAAAAGCGACAGCGAGAACAGTTCGCCCTTCCAGATTTCACGGTCGCGGGCGTACCCCTGCGCATACACCAGCATCAGGGCCGTGAGCAGGCATGCGACCAGCTTGAGCAGGTGCGTCATGGAATCGGCGACGTACATGCCGCCGAACGCATAGACGACCGCGTCATCGGACAGGAACGTGCCGCAGATCCCGGCCACCAACGTCAGCACCCCGATCGCAAGCGCGTAGGTGACGTTGCGCTGCCGATCGCTCATGAACGTGTCCACGACCAGGACCACGAGCGCGCCGGCAAGCAGTGCCATTTCAGGCGCGGCAGCGAAAGGATTCATCGGCTCCATGACGCGCTCGCCTCGCCTATTGCACCGGCAACTTGCTTTGTGCGACGTGTTGCAGCAGGTCGGATACCGACACATGCATCAGGTCGGTGAACGGCTTGGGATAGATGCCCATCCACAGCACCGCAACCGCGAGCAGCCCGAGGATGGCGAACTCGCGTGTCCCGATGTCCTTGAGCGCCGCGACGTTGCGGTTGGCGACTTCGCCGAAGATGACGCGCTTGTACATCCACAACGAATACGCCGCGCCCAGGATCATCGTCGTAGCAGCGGCAGCACCGATCCAGAAGTTGTACTTGATAGCGCCGAGGATGACGATGAACTCACCGACGAAGCCACTGGTTGCAGGCAGGCCGCAGTTGGCCATCGCGAACAGCATCATGAAGGCGGCGAACTTGGGCATCGTGTTGACCACACCGCCGTAGTCGGCGATGTTGCGCGAGTGCATGCGGTCGTACATCACGCCAATACAAAGGAACATCGCGCCCGAGATGAAACCGTGCGAGATCATCTGCACGATGCCGCCCTCGGCGCCCGCGGGGCTGAAGATGAAAAACCCCAACGTCACGAACCCCATGTGTGCGATCGACGAGTACGCGACCAGCTTCTTCATGTCGCTTTGGACCAGCGCGACGAAGCCGATGTACACGATCGCGATCAGCGAGATGGTGATGATCAGCCAGTCCAGATCGCGCGCTGCATCGGGGACGATAGGCAGCGAGAAGCGCAGGAAACCGTAAGCACCGAGTTTGAGCATGATCGCGGCCAGCACCACGGATCCGCCCGTAGGCGCTTCCACGTGCGCATCCGGCAACCAGGTGTGCACGGGCCACATCGGCACCTTGACCGCGAATGCGGCCAGGAACGCAAGGAACAGCAGCGTCTGCGCGTGCGCGGGAATCTTGAGCTTGTACCAGGCAAACAGGTCGAACGTGCCGCCGGCCGAGTAGTACAGGTAGATCAGCGCTACCAGCATGAGCAGCGAACCGGCGAGCGTGTACAGGAAGAACTTGAACGCCGCGTAGACGCGATTCGGACCACCCCAGACGCCGATGATGACGTACATCGGAATCAGCGTGGCCTCGAAAAAAACGTAGAACAACAATCCATCGATGGCGCTGAACACGCCGATCAGCAACCCCGAGAGCACGAGGAACGAGGCGTAGTACTGCGCCACCTTTTCCTCGATGACCTCCCAGCCGGCGAGCACGACCAGCACGTTGATGAAGGCGGTGAGAAGAATGAACCACACCGAAATGCCGTCGATCCCGAGGCGATAGTGCGCGTTCAAGCGTCCGATCCAGACCACGTCCTCGACGAACTGCATGCCGACTTTGCCGGCATCGAAGCCGGTATAGAGCGGCAGCGTCGCAAGCAGGCCGAGCAGGCTTCCAACCAGCGCCAGCATGCGCACCAGCGGAGCCGCGCGATCGCGCCCCACCCCAAGGATCAAAACGCCGAAAAAAATCGGGATCCAGATCGAGAGGCTGAGCCAGGGAAACGTGTTCTGCATTCTTGTTGGCGCGGGTGTGTCGGTGTCTCGGCGCGTCAGTGCGCGGCGGCGGCAAGGAAATACGGCATGGTCAGGAAAAAGAACAGCACGATCGCCACGCCGGCAAGCATTGCGAATGCGTAGTGATAGATGAAGCCCGATTGCAAATGCCGGATCACGCCCGCGATCCATGCGACCAGGCGTGCGCTGCCGTTGATCGCGACCCCGTCGATCACGCCCACGTCGCCGCCCTTCCACAGGCCCATGCCAATCCGGCGCGCGCCACCCGCAAACAGAAACTCGTTGAGTTCATCCAGGTAATACTTGTTGGCGAGCAAGCGATACAGCGCGCCGAAGCGCGACTGCAACCACGCCGGAATCTGCGGACTTATCAGGTAGAAAACGGCCGCCAGCAACACGCCCGCGAGCGCCAGGAAAAACGGCGCGCTCGTGAGTCCATGCATGCCCATGGCGACCGGCCCGTGAAATTCCTCGGCCAGTTGTTTCATCGCCGG
Source organism: Burkholderiaceae bacterium (assembly GCA_035635915.1). Classification (GTDB taxonomy): domain Bacteria; phylum Pseudomonadota; class Gammaproteobacteria; order Burkholderiales; family Burkholderiaceae_F; genus JAKANT01. The sequence goes on from DASQAE010000201.1 coordinate 18,290, forward strand.
GTGCGCAGCCTCGTTGACGAAGATCGCCTTGCGCATGAAGTCGCTGAAGACGAGCTTGTCGATCGCGACAAAACCGATCACCGCCGACGGGATCGCCAACAGGACAAGCGGCAGCGTCACGACGGCGGGAGACTCCTGCGGCGGCCCGCTGTGGTGTTCACCATGGTCGTCGTGCGCGTCGGCGGCGGTCTTGCCGCCGCCATGAGCGTGCCCGTCCTCGGTCGGGAAGCGCGGCTTGCCA
>DASQAE010000202.1:0-4243 GCA_035635915.1 Burkholderiaceae bacterium
TCTACTCAGCCTGCTGCCAACTCCACGATGCTGACCCGGCGCTGTTGTTGACCTCTCCGCGTGTTGCTTGCGCGCACTGGCGCCGTCCATCGATTCTGCCGGCCGATCCGGCCAACTCCCCCGGAGTTGAGTCAGCCATGACGATCTCCATCTACAACACCTTGGCGCGTAGCGTGGTTCCGCTACAACCCATAGAGCCGGGTCACGTACGCATGTACGTGTGCGGAATGACGACGTATGACCTGTGCCATCTCGGCCATGGACGCACGTTCGCGGCCTTCGACGTCGTGGTGCGCTGGCTGCGCGCGCGCGGCCTGCAGGTCACGTACGTGCGCAACATCACCGACATCGAAGACAAGATCATCAGGCGCGCCGCGGAAAATGGCGAGACGCCCACTGATCTGACCACACGCTATATCGGGGCGATGCACGAGGATTTCGCTGCGCTCGGATTGCTGCCGCCGGACCTCGAGCCGCGCGCGACCGAACACGTGCCGCACATGCTGAATGTGATCGAACTGCTCGAGAAGAAACAACTCGCCTATGCGGCGCCCGATGGCGACGTCAACTTCGCGGTGCGCGCATTTCCGGGTTACGGCAAGTTGTCGGGCAAGTCGCTGGATGATCTGCGCGCCGGCGAACGTGTTGCGATCGACCAGGCCAAACGCGATCCGCTCGACTTCGTGCTGTGGAAGCACGCGAAGCCCGGCGAGCCGCAGTGGCCGTCGCGGTGGGGGCCGGGCCGTCCGGGATGGCATATCGAGTGCTCGGCGATGGCGCGCGTGACCCTCGGCACGACGCTGGACATTCACGGCGGCGGGCCGGATCTTGTTTTCCCCCACCACGAGAACGAGATCGCGCAGAGCGAAGGCGCCTACGAGCAGCCGTTCGCCAACATCTGGCTGCATACCGGTGCGTTGCGGGTGGGCGAGGAAAAGATGTCCAAGTCGCTGGGCAACTTTCTCACCATCCGTGCGGCGCTTGGGAAATACGACGCCGAGGTGCTGCGCTTTTTCCTGATCCGCCCGCACTATCGCAGCCAGATCATGTTCACGGAGAGCCTGATCGTCGAGGCGCGCTCAGGCCTGGCGCGGCTGTACACGGCGCTGCGCGATACCGCGGCCGAAGCTGGCGAGGTCGATTGGAACGAGCTGCACGCGCAACGTTTTGCCGCGGCGATGGACGAGGATTTCAATACGGCGCTCGCAACTTCGGTGTTGTTCGAGTTGGCGAGCGAGATCAACCGCAGCAAGTCGCCGGCGTTGGCGCGCCAGCTCAAGGGCCTGGGTGGTGCGCTCGGATTGTTGCAGCGTGACCCGAAACTCTTCTTCCAGGGCGACGCCGATGCTGGCATCCAGGCGCTGATCGATCAACGTACCGTGGCCAAGAAGGCAAGGAATTTTGCCGAGGCCGATCGCATTCGCAAGGAACTTCTCGCGCAGGGCGTCGTGCTTGAAGACTCGGCGTCAGGTACGACGTGGCGCCGGCATTGACTGCTGGCCTGTGTCATTCCGAGCAATGCCAGGAATCTCGGTGCCTCGAGGAACCGAGATGCTTCGCCTTCGGCTCAGGATGACACCGGACACCGGGCTCAAGATGACACAGGGCTGATCATGGCGCCGCCTTACTGGCCGCGCGCCAAGCGCGCACTAAGACAGACCGATCCTGTACTCGCTCGCATCATGGCGCGGTTCCCGCGCGGAGCTCTCGTCTCGCGCGGCGATCCATTTCTGACTCTCTCTCGCGCCATCGTCGGCCAGCAGATCTCGGTGAAGGCCGCGAACGCCATCTGGGCGCGTGTGCTCCTGAGCTGCCCCGATTTTTGTCCGCGCGCTGTGCTACGCAAACGCGCTACGACGTTGCGAGGCTGCGGGCTGTCAGATCGTAAGGTGGAGTACTTACGCGACCTGGCGCAACACTTTGAGAGTGGACAAATTGACACAGCGATGCTGCAGCGCTCGACGGACGACGAGGTAATTGAGCGCCTGACCGCCGTGCGAGGCATCGGTCGCTGGACAGCGGAGATGTTTTTGATTTTTAATCTACTTCGCCCTGACGTGCTGCCGCTCGATGACCTTGGCCTGTTGAAGGCGATCAGCCTCAACTTCATGGATGGGGAACCGATCGAGCGGCTGGCCAGCCGTGAGGGACGCGCCCGCATCGCGTTGCTTGCTCGACCTTGGGCGCCGTGGCGCAGCGTGGCTACGTGGTATTTGTGGCGCAGCCTGGAACCGCTTCCGGTGGGCACTTAAGAAGAATCGCATATATGAGCAAGACGACGTTCCTGGAATTCGAGCAGCCGATCGCTGAGCTCGAGGCGAAGATCGAAGAGCTGCGTTACGTACAGGACGAATCGGCGCTGGATATCTCGGAAGAGATCGACCGCCTGCAGAAAAAGAGCCAGGCGTTGATGAAAGACATCTACGCCAAGCTCACGCCATGGCAGGTGGCCCAGCTGGCGCGCCATCCGCAGCGGCCCTACACGCTCGATTACGTCAACGACATCTTCACGGACTTCCACGAATTGCACGGCGACCGCTCGTTTGCGGACGACATGTCGATCCTCGGCGGCCTGGCGCGCTTCAACGGCCAGAGCGTGCTGGTGCTCGGGCACCAGAAGGGGCGCGATACCAAGGAGCGCACGCTGCGCAACTTCGGCATGAGCAAGCCGGAGGGTTATCGCAAGGCGCGCCGCCTGATGGAACTGGCGGAAAAATTCGGCCTGCCGCTATTCACGTTCGTCGATACGCCGGGCGCATACCCCGGCATCGACGCCGAGGAACGCGGCCAGTCCGAGGCGATCGGCCACAATCTTTTCGTGATGTCGCAGCTCAAGGTGCCGATCATCACCACCATCATCGGTGAAGGCGGCTCCGGTGGTGCGCTCGCCATCGCAGTCGCGGACCATGTGTTGATGCTGCAGTACGCGACCTACTCGGTGATCTCACCCGAGGGTTGCGCATCGATTCTCTGGAAGAGCGCCGCCAAGGCGCCCGAAGCCGCGGAGGCACTTGGCCTCACGGCGCACCGGTTGAAGGCATTGGGTTTGATCGACAAGATCGTCGCGGAGCCGCTGGGAGGCGCGCATCGCGACATAAAACAGATGGCCGCGCTGCTGAAGCGCGCGCTGGCCGATTCGCTGCGCCAGTTCCAGGGCATGCGGACCAAAGACCTGCTGGCAGCGCGCCATACCCGCCTGCTGGGTTATGGCAAGTTCAAGGAAACGACGCCCGACGCTTGATCCGGTCGAAGCGGCGCTGCTGGCCACCACGCGCAGCACAGTCGAAGCGATCCCACCGGAACATTCGAACACCGCGGATCTGGCCGGCGGCGCGCGCACACGCACGCGTCGTGCAGCACCATTGGTGATCGCGTTCAGCGGCGGGCGCGATTCCGCCACCTTGCTCGACCTTGCCGCGCGTCTGCGCGCCGAGCGCGTGCGCGGCTTTGCCGAACTGGTGGCGGTGCACGTCCATCACGGCATGCAAAAAGCGGCTGACGACTGGGTCGAGTTCTGCACCCACGTCTGCGGGCAACTCGACGTGAAACTCGACGTGCGGCGCGTCACCGTGCGCCCGCAGGCGCGCGGGCCGGAAGCTGCTGCGCGCGCGGCGCGTTACGCCGCGCTACTGGAGGCCGCCGACGAACACGGCGCACACCTCATATTGACGGCACACCATCTCGACGACCGCATCGAGACGTTCCTGATCCAGTGGCTGCGCGGCGCAGGGCCGGACGGGCTGGCCGCGATGCCGGCGGTGCGTGCGCTCGAATCGGTGCGTATCGTGCGGCCGTTGCTCGACGTTCCGCGTTCGGACATCGAGCACTACGTGGCGCTGCGCGGGCTGCCGCACGTGGAAGATCCCAGCAACGCCGACGTGCGCCTGCTGCGCAACTCGATTCGCCGCGGTGTTGTTCCGGCGCTCGAGACGGCGCGTCCTGGCATGCGCAAGGCGGCTGCACGTTCGATCGATCTGGTGGCCGAAGCCGCCGAAGTGCTGCGCGAGTACGGTGCCGCCGATCTCGATGCCTGCGCCGCAGGTGCCCCGGACGGCATGCTGTACGTAGACCGGCTGGCGCAGCTCACGCCCGCGCGCCAGGCGTTGGTGCTGCGCAGCTGGCTGACTGAAAATGGACTCGAGAGCGTCTCGCGTGCGCGGCTGCGCGACCTGCTGGCGCAGGCGCTCACTGTGCGCGGCGATGCGCGCATGCTGCTGCGTATCGGCGCGTGCGAAGTGCGGCG
>DASQAE010000203.1:0-2892 GCA_035635915.1 Burkholderiaceae bacterium
CGACGCAGTGGCTGCAGCTTGCGGTTCAAGAACGTGTGATCGGACGCACGCTGTCGAATCGCACTCGCCCTTCACCACCGCTGCCGGTGCGGCTGCTTGCGCGGTTTCCGTGGTTGCGCCGCATTCCGGCGCACCTGGTCGGAGTTGGCATTCAGCCGGAACACGTGCGCTCGCCTGCCGCGGCGGCGAATGGCCACAACGCCATACCGGCACACTAGGCCGGATGCGCGCTCAGCCCGAATCTTGCGACGCCCGCAGCGACCGCCTCATGGCCGGCAGGGAAGCGAGCAGGTCCGCAAGCATCTCGCCATCGACGGGCTTCACCAGGTGCCAATCGAACCCGGCTTCTTCGGTGCAGCGCCGGTCGCGGGGCTGTCCCCAACCGGTGAGCGCGACGATGAAGATCGAGTCGCCCCCAGGTAGATCGCGCACCAGTCTGCAGACTTCATAACCGTTGCGCTTCGGCAGTCCAATGTCGAGCAGGATCACGTCCGGCCGCAGCTTGGCTGCGAGCGCGACCGCGCTTTCGCCTTCATAGGCCGTATGCGCCTCGTGGCCCTTGATACGCATCAACGCCGCGAGGCTGTCCGCACTGTCCTTCAGATCGTCGACGATCAGCAACCGCCGCTTGTGTTCGGCCTCACGTCTGCTGGTCGCGCCTGCGCTGGTCGACGGTACGCCGCTGACTGCAAGTGGAAGGCTCATCAGGAACTCGCTGCCCTTGCCCTGCCCTTCACTGTGGGCCTCGATTGTTCCGCCATGCATATGAACCAGCGCCCGCGCCAGAGACAATCCGATGCCGAGTCCATCCTGGGCGCGATGTTCTGCCGGCGCTCCCTGGGCGAAGATTTCGAACACGCGCGGCAACATCTCGGGCGCGATGCCGACGCCCTGGTCGCGCACGGCGACGGTCACACGGTCGCCCTGCCGCTCGGCGCGGACCACGATTCGACCGCCGTGGCGCATGTACTTGGCGGCATTGTTGAGCAGATTCGAAAAAACCTGCGCCAGCCGCACCGGGTCGCCATGGAGCTCGATCGGATCCGCAGGCAACTGCACGCTGAGCTCGTGCTGGGCGCTGTCGATGAGCGGCTGGCTGGTTTCGATGGCAGCGCGAACTACGGCGGCGAGCTCGACCGGCTCTTTGCGCAGCTCGAGCTTGTTCTGCGAGATTCGCGAGACATCCAGTAGGTCCTCGAGCAAGCGGACCATGTGCCGCGTCTGGCGATCGATGACCTCGCTGCTCCAGTGCAGATCCGGATCGGCGGCACCCTTGAGCTTCAGTACCTGGGCCGCGGTCCAGATCGGGGCCAGTGGATTGCGCAATTCGTGCGCCAACGTAGCCAGGAACTCGTCCTTGCGCCGATCCGCGAGCTTCATTGCTTCCTCGGCGCGGCGGCGGTCGGTGATATCCAGCGTTGCCCCGATCATGCGGTGGTGCGCACCTTCGTCTTGCACCGTCAGCGCGGTCGAATAGACCCACACCACCTGCCCATCCTGCTTGACGGCGCGAAACTCCAGTTCGCACGCCCTGCCCACCTTGAGACAACCCTGCAGCGTGCGTGTGACGTGGTCGCGATCGTCCGCGTGCACCAGGCGCATGAAACCGGCGAACGTCCCATCGAAATCCTCTGGCGCGACGCCGTGGATCGAATAGAGCGAGTCGGTCCAGGAGACGCGATCCGTAGCCGCGTCCCATTCCCAGATGCCGAGCTTGCCGGTCCGGGTTGCAATTCGCAGCCGCTCGTCCCTTTCCCGTAGCTGCGCTTCGGCATGCTTGCGCGCGCTGATATCGCGGGCGATCTTGAATGCGCCTACCACGCTGCCGGCGTCGTCCCTGATCGGGGAGATGCTGAGCGAAATGGGGATAAGCTGCCCGTCGCTGCGAACGCGCACGGTCTCGTAGTGATCGACCCGCGTGCCTGCGCGCAGACTTTGCATGATCAGGTCTTCTTCGGCCAGTCGGTCCGGCGGGATGATCAACGAGATATGCTGGCCGACGGCTTGTTCGGCCGTGTAGCCGAAGACCCGCTGGGCTGCCGCATTCCATGTCTGGATGACACCATCCAGCGACTTGCTGACGATCGCATCATCAGAGGTCTCGACGATGGCGGCCAGCAGTCCCGCGGCGGCAATTTTTTCTCCCCCGTGCTGCGGCGCCGCCCGCTGCGCCTCGAAAGCCGCACCCGCACACTGCCCTGATTCGTTCCTCTCTCGCCGGGCGCTCAAGCCGATACCGACCAGCGCTACCGCTACGGCGACGGTTGCGCAAAGAACGACGAACGCGAGCGTTTCGCCGAGCCAATCAGCGAGCGGGGGCCGAACAGCCAGCGCCACAAGGGTCGCGAGAGCGATCGCTGCGAGGACGTACGTTGGTAGCGCGCTTCGCAGCCGATAGCCCATCTTTTTCGAGTGCAACTGACTACTACGCGCTGACGAGTCCGCCCGCGCGAGAGCGCGTGCCTCCGCCATGGCGGAGGCGGTGAGATTCGAACTCACGAAGGGTTACCCCTTGCCGGTTTTCAAGACCGGTGCCTTAAGCCGCTCGGCCACACCTCCGAAGGTCGGAGCATACCCAGCGTGCCGGTTTCTTTTTCAGCCGAGAGTGACGAAGCGATCAAGGAGCTGTCTTGCGCGCGCGCATTCGCCGGAGCGGAAGCCATTCCTGAAAACGATGCGCCCATGGCGCATTAGCAAGCGACATGCCCTGTCGGCCGCGACCTCTGATGCGGTGCGGGAGATAAGCACGGAAGAACCGGATCGAGCCGAACAGTGGCCCGGCTACCGGCGATGGCCGTGGTCGATGGCGCTGGTGCCGCGGATGACTGGCACGTTGAGCGGACGGGACACAACCGCTTTCCGCGCCCGCAGATAGGCCGCCACCACGTCCCA
>DASQAE010000204.1:0-5135 GCA_035635915.1 Burkholderiaceae bacterium
CACAGCCGAGAGCGCCTGCGCGCGCAGGTGCAGGAGCGGCTCGGCGACAAGTACACCATCACGCAGGAAGTTACGTCCGGCAAGTTTTCAGTGCTGTATCGCGCCGAGCGCAAGCTCTCCAAGCAAGCGGTCGGCATCAAGGTGTTCACCGCATCCGAGCTCGATGACTGGGCGCGCAAGGAGTTCATCGAGTGCATCGAGCGCGCGGACGAGCTTCGAAGCCCGGCATTCATCAAGATCCTCGACCACGCGATGGACGAGTCGCCCGGCTTCCTCGTGTCCGAGTTCGTCGAGAGCGATCCACTGAACACCGTGCTGCGCGCGAACCCGAACGGACTTCCCCTGGCAAAAATCAAAGCGATCCTGCTCGACCTGGCGCTTGCGATACAGGAGGCGCACGCCTGCGGATGGCGCCGCGGGGAGATGTGCCCTTCCGACGTCCTGATCGAGACCGCAGGCTCGCCGCGCATATCGGCCATGAATTTTTCCAACGTGTTGCGCGAGCAAGGCCAGCTCACAGGAAATTTCATGGTCGACCGCGAATCGCTGACGTACATGACCCCGGAGCGGTTCTACGGCGAACCATCGACCCCGCTGACCGACCAGTATTCGCTTGCCCTGCTTGCGACCGAAATGCTGGGCGGTCCGCGCATGCACCGCGTGGTTCATCCGTGCGACCTGGAATTCAAGCATCAGCTGTTTGCCAGCCTCGAATCAGGCCGCGGTGGCTGGGCCGAGCGCTCGCCCGAATTCGCGGGCCTCGTGTGCCGGATGCTGCGCATCAACCCGCAGGAACGTTGGGAGTCGATGAGCGAGGTCGCGAACCTGCTGCGTGACATCGAGGTCGACGAGTCGCCCGAAGAGCGCAATCGCCGGCTGGCGACGTCGAGCTACATGCAGTTCCAGGCAAGCGGGGTCAAGGGTGAAAAGCTGTTCTTCAGCAAGTTCTACGCGAACTTCTTTGCGGTCGCGCACGACGTCGAGGATCGTTTCAAGGCGTTGGACATGGAGCGTCAGTACCGAATCCTGAACCTCGCCATTCATAAGCTGCTCGAGTTTCGTCCCGACGCGCCAGCCACGCAAAAGCAACTGGAAGATCTCGCCGCGCGGCACGCGAAACTCGGCCTTACCAAAAGCCACTACGAACTTTTTCTCCAGGCCTTTCTGCAGACGATCGAAGAGTTTGGCGAGCACGATCAGGCCCGACTGGCCGCGTGGCGCACAACACTCGAACGCGGCATCGAGTTCATCTGGCAGTGCGAAGAATCGAAACGGGCCGCCGAACATCCGGCTTAACTTCGCTGCGACATCACGCTCGATTCGCGCTTGCAAATTGCGCGCGTTCGTCGCGCAACGCATCTAGTAGGGACAACAACAGCAGCACCAGCGCAGCGAGGTTGAGCAGGGCGGCGACGGCGTGCGAATACTCCCATTGCGCTCGCAGCGGCTCCCACTGCTGTGGCAATGCTTGCCAGTTTCGTGTCTCGCGATTCATCGGAAACGTCCACGTCCAGAACACGACCTGGGTGGCGGCAACGCAGACGCCAGCGCAAGCGCGACGAACAACACGGCAAGAAAACGCGTTGTGTCCTTGACCATATTTGTGTGAGAGCACCCTCCATGCCCGGCCGATGCAGCGTCGCGTCTAGAGACATATGCGCCCCGGACAGACCGGGCTTCAACCCCCATCGCAACAGCTGCTCCCATCTGATTCATACGGCCTAGGCTGACCGTTTTGGGCACGCTACCTGCTCCCTCGCGGCGTTACATCTCCGACGCCAATGCACTCCGTGAGTGCAGGAGCCGCACATCACATGGACCAGTTTCGCGAACTCAAGCAATCGTCTGCAAGTCTCGGGCGCGATCTGCGGATTGCGACTGCTCCGATCACCGTCTTCGGTGCCGGTTATGTCGGCCTTGTCACGGCCGCCTGCCTCGCAGAGTTGGGGCATACGGTCGTTTGCCTGGACACCGATGCCGACCGCGTCAATCGGCTGCAAAGGGCAGAACCCCCGTTTTACGAACCCGGTCTGCGCGAACTGCTGGAGCGCCATACCGAGAGCGGCCACCTTCGTTTCACCACGGATACGAATGAGGCGGTCGCGCACGGCCTGGTGCAATTTATCGCGGTCGGCACGCCGTGCGGCGAGGATGGGTCCGCAGACCTTGGCCAGGTGCTGGCCGTTGCACGGGCCATCGCCGAGCGTGTTGTGCGAGAAGTGATCGTGGTCGACAAGAGCACTGTTCCTGTCGGAACCGCCGAACAGGTCCATGCGCTGATCGAAGGCATCCTCGCGCGGCGCGGCTTGCAAAAGCTGAAATTCAGCGTCGTTTCCAATCCCGAATTCCTGCGCGAAGGAAGTGCCGTCGAGGATTGCATGAACCCTGATCGCATCGTGGTCGGTGCCGACGACAGCGGCGCGCTGTCGACCATGTTTGCGCTTTACGCGCCGCTTCTCAAGCGCGCGCAACAATGGATGCCGATGCGCCTGCGCAGTGCTGAACTGTCCAAGTATGCGTGCAACGCCATGCTGGCCGCTCGCGTCAGCCTGATGAATGAGTTCGCGCTGCTTGCCGAGCGCCTCGACGCGGATATCGACGAAATCCGCCGCGCGATCGCTGGCGACCCACGCCTTGGGCCGTACTTCCTCGCGCCCGGTTGCGGATTCGGTGGCTCATGTCTGCCGAAGGATCTGCGCGCCCTGCAACGCACCGCGCTCGACAATGGCACACGCATGCGCGTGCTCGCCGCGGTCGAGGCGGTCAATGAAACCCAGAAGGCGCTGCTCGCCAAACGCGTGATCGAAAGTTTCGGTGGCTCTCTGCTCGGACGCCGCGTCGCGGTCTGGGGCCTCGCGTTCAAGCCGGGCACCGAGGATCTGCGCGAAGCGCCAAGCGAGGTTGTCATCGCCGTGTTGGCACGCGCCGGCGCGCGCGTCATCGCGTACGACCCGATGGCAATGCCCGCGGCCAAAGCGCGCCTTGCGCCCTATCCGCTGGTGTCGATGGCGAATGATCCACTCGACGCGGTCGAGGATGCCGATGCGCTCGTGATCGTCACCGAGTGGGACCAGTTCCGTCATGCGGATTGGACCGAGGTGCGCGACCGCATGCGCCGCCCATGGGTGTACGACGGCCGCAACATCTGCGATCCAGCCAAGATGGCAGGGTTGGGGTTCGTCTATCGCGGCATCGGGCGCCCGCGAACGGAAAAAATTGCCGCAACCAGGGGCGCGGAAAGCCAGAAACGCGACATATCCCACGCGGCGAACAACGACTCGGTCGCTCCGGCCCTGACCATCCTCGGCGCGGAGTCACGCCTGGCGCTCAAAGGCTGAAACACGGCGTCGACGCGCACCACATGCAGAGTGCGGTGCCACGAGCTGGCGCAACCGCTTAGCTTGCACGCGCGCGCGGTGGTTTGATCTCAAACGCTGCCAGCGCCGCACGCGGCGATTGCCGCACCTTCGCGTAACCGGTCCACGGATCCGGTGCCGCAAGCCGTTCGCCGACGTTGCGCACGGTCCAGTGGTCGCCTGCGCGCAAGGACTCCAACTCTTCCCACCGCACCGGCACCGATACGCCAAGACCGGGCCGCGCCCGTAGTGACCATGCAGCCACCGTCGTTGCACCTCGGCCATTGCGCAGGTAGTCGACAAAAATGCGCCCCACGCGGTTCTTCGCGCCGCTTTTTTCAGCGAACCGATCTGGTGCCGCATGCGCAAGCCGCAGCGTTACGGCCTGTGCGAGCGCTCTCACAGTGTCCCAGTCGAAGCGCGGCTGTAGCGGCACGATCACGTGCAAGCCCTTGCCGCCGCTGGTCTTGAGAAACGAAACGAGCCCCAGTTCCTGCAGCAGCGCGCGCACCGTCACAGCGCCTTCTTGAACGCGCTGCCACGTGATCCCTTCACCGGGATCGAGATCGAACACGATTCGATCCGGCTTCTCCAGCGCGCGCGAGCGCGCATTCCACGTATGAAACTCCAGCACGTTCATCTGCACCGCGCCGAGCAGCGCCGGCACGCTCGCGATTTCGAGCAGTGCATCGTGCCCGGGATCGAGCTTCGGATCGAGGAGTTTGATGCCGGGGATCCGCAGTTCGCGCGCGTGCTTCTGGAAGAACATGGTGCCACCCACGCCTTCGGGCGCGCGCACCAGCGCCACCGGGCGCCCGCGCAATTGTGCAAGCAGCCGTTCGGCGGCCTCGATGTGGTAGCGCATCACCTCCGCCTTGGTAACGCCGCTCGTTGTGTCGATCACGCGCTCCGGATGCGTAAGCCGCACGCCGCGCGGGAGCGCCACGATCGGGAGTGGCGTTGCGCGCTCTGATCCGCGTTTCGCTCCCGCGGTGTCAGTTGGCTTGCTCTTACGCGTCGTGCTGCGCTTGAGCGCGACCGGCTTGTGCGTTTTCACGCTGTTCGGCAGCGCATCGATAACGCTGTATTCGTCCTCGGGCCGCGCGAAGTCGTCACGGCCTTTGATCAGCAACCAAGGGGTTTGATGCTCGCCCGTGCGCTTGCGCATGCGCACCAGAGCCCATCGACCACGGAGCTTCTTGCCGCGCAACTCGAACTCGAGTTTTCCCTTGCGCAGCCCTTCGCCCGGATCGCCAAGAGGTATCCATGTGCCGCGGTCCCAGATGATCACGTTGCCGGCGCCATATTGACCGGCGGGGATGTCGCCTTCGAAGTTCGCATACTCGAGCGGATGGTCCTCAACCTCCACCGCCATGCGTTTGACGGCGGGATCCAGGCTGGGTCCTTTCGGAACGGCCCAGCTCTTCAACACGCCGTCGTACTCGAGTCGAAAGTCGTAATGCAATTGGCGCGCGGCGTGTTTTTGCACGACGAACGCAAGCGTCGAACTCCTGCGGCGCGCCGTCTTGCCCGCGGGTTCGCTCGTCACGTCGAAGCTGCGCTTGGCGCGATAGTCTTGGAGTGAAGCGTTGGTCGCCATGGGGTGCTCCAGCAATTTACGCCCGCGGACGGATCACACGGTGGGCATAGGGCTTGCCAAAACTTTGCTCGAAGGGAGAAATCCATGGCGCGCTGTGACGTCTGCGGCAATGATTACGCTGCCTCGTTCGAGATCCTGACTGCGAAGGGCCAGCGCTTCACGTTCGACAGCTTCGAATG
>DASQAE010000205.1:0-5274 GCA_035635915.1 Burkholderiaceae bacterium
GTCGGTAAACGACGCAGCAGTCGAGGTGGGGTTAAACGCGGCGGCGCGCGAGTGGCGCCGCGGGTGGCGTCAGATCAAGGACGATCGTTGCGCAGGTGCGTGTCGATGGCGGCCGGGTCGAGTTGGGAAAGGTCCTTTGCCAACTCGAACTCCACCAACTTGGCGGTTTCGCGGGAGCACTTCTCGCGCAACAGGCCGAGGAAACGCGGCGGCGCGACAAAACACAGGCGCTCGAACCGGCGTTCGACGCGTCCCTGCTCGATGCGGTCCGCCAGGCGTTTGGCGAACAATTCCACTTCATGCTCGACCGGATCCGAGCGTGGCTCGGTCTTGCCCTGCCCCCGTGCGCCGGGATGGGCGTAGGTGCGGCCGCCGGAATCGGCGAGCAGGTCGCTGCTGCGGGCGCGGCCGTTCGGGTTGACAAGGTCCTCGATCTCGCGCAGCCCGCGGCCGAGAGCGCGCGTTTCGAAGATCCGCGCGCGACTTGCGTCTGCCACGATGACCCACTTTGTCGCCATCACCGCCTCCCGGTCGCGTCGAATCAGCCCCGACCTGCCCTGCCATCGGATCGTACGACACCGATCGCCTGCCCAGCCCCCTAGGAGCCGGGAGCCGTCCATGCGTCATCGCGTGGCCGATAACGCCAATGGGTACAGACCCCTTACGCGGCCAAACAGCCGCGTCAACCCGAGTAGTGCGTCGATGTTCGGAGTGGGCACGCCAACGCGGCGGCCGATCTCATGCACGGCAGTGACGATGCCGTCGATTTCGATCGGCCGGCCCGCCTCGACGTCCTGCAGCATCGAGGTCTTGAACGCACCAAGCTTGCGCGTGATGGCGTTGCGTTCGTCTGGGGTCTGCGCGATCGCGCAGCCGATTTTTGCCCCGATCGAGGCCGCTTCGGTCATTGCGGCCGAACAGAACGTGCGCACGAGCGCGTCGTCGAGCACCCGGTCAGCAGTGGCCCCCGTGATGGCCGACACCGGGTTCATCGTCATGTTGCCCCACAACTTGTACCAGATGTCGTGCCGAATGCGGGGCGACAGCGTCACGTCAAAACCAGCGTGGCCCAGCAGATCGCCGATGCGACGCACGCGTTCCGAGGCACCGCTTGCGTTCTCGCCACCGGGCTCGCCGATGATGAGGCCCTGGCCCATTCTGTGTTGCACGGTGCCGGGCTCGAGAGTTGCTGCGGACATGTGGACGACGCAGCCCACGACGTGGCGCAGATCGATGGCCTGCGCGATGCGTCCGCCGGGATCGACGCTTTCCAGCGGCGCGTCGCCCAGCTCCGCGATGCCGAAACCGAACCACCACGGCACACCGTTCATCGCCGGCAGCACGACGGTTTCTTCGCCGAGCAGCGGGCGAATGGCTTGCGCGACCGCGGGCAGCGAGGGGCCCTTGACGGCGATCAGGACCAGGTCCTGCGGACCGAGGTCGTTTGCGTTGTCGGTCGCGCGTGCCTGCTTCTGTATCAATGTTTCGCCCTGCCGCAGGCGCCAGCCATGTTCGCGCAATGCAGCCAGCGTTGCGCCACGCGCGAATGCGCTCACGTCCGCGCGGCCGGACGCGGCGAGGCGGGTGCCGATATAACCGCCGATCGCGCCGGCGCCGACGATGCAGACGTTCATTGCGGTTGTGCCCGGGCCGCGCTGCGCGCGCCGGTGCGCCGGCGCGCGGGTTCTTTGGCTGGCTCTTCTTCGCTCGCCTGCGCCGTGCCGAGCGCCCCAATCAGTGTGTCGAGCACATCGTAAACATGCGTGAGTGCATCGGCGCCTACGATGTCCTCGATCCGCTCGTATTGCGCGTCGATGGCAGGGAACATCCGGCGACCGAGCTGCCTGCTGCGCGCGGTGACCGAAACCCTGAGCCGGCGCTGATCGTCTGCCATCCGTTCGCGTTCGACCAGGCCCGCATCTTCCATGCGCACCAGCACGCCGGTGATGCTGGGGCTGGAGATCTGGCACAGCTCGCACAGCTGGCGCGGCTCGAGCGGACCGTTGATCAACAGCGCGCGCAGGACACGCCACTGCTGCTCGGTGAGCCCGTTTTCGTTGAGGATGGGGCGGAACTGCGCCATCAACACCTCGCGCGCCTGCAGCATGAGTTGGGGCAGATTGCGGTGGCGCGGCGGCGTCGTCATGGCTGTTTGACACACTAACATGTGAATGAAAGAATCACAAATATGTGAGTGAATTTCGCTCGAGGACGGCCGTGCTTACGGTGTACGAAGCGTTAGCCCAACCGCACGGCTGCCCGGTGGCTGTGGACGCGCCAGCCGCGTTTTGGGCCGCGCTCGCCGCAGATCGCGCCGGCCCATGTTTTCTCCCGCCGACGCGCGGCACGGTGTACGGCACGTTGCTCAATCACGCTGATGCGCTGGCGGCCATCGGCGATCAGGTCAATGCGGCGCCGTACAAGGCGCCGCCGCGTGCGCCGGTGCTGTACATCAAACCGCGCAACACGCTGGCGGGGCATCGCGAACCGGTGGTGGTGCCTGAAGGCGTGGCGGAAGTGGAGATCGGCGCCACGCTCGGCGTGGTGATCGGCACCACCGCCTGTCGCGTCGCCGAGGCCGAGGCGCTCTCCTTCGTCGCCGGCTACACCGTGGTGAACGACATCAGCGTCCCGCACGCGTCGTATTACCGGCCTTCGTTGCGCTTCAAGTGTCGCGACGGGTTCTGCCCTATCGGGCCCGCCGTCGTCGCGCGGAAAATGGTGTCTGACCCCATTTCTTTGACGGTCGCGGTGGACGGAAAGACGGTGCATCGCAGTCGCATCGACCGGTTGGTGCGGCCGGTGGCGCAGTTGCTTGCGGACGTAACCGAGTTCATGACGCTGCGGCCGGGCGACGTGCTGATGGTCGGAGTCGCCGCTGGCGCGCCGCGCGCTCGCGCGGGGCAGCGTGTGACGATAACGATCAACGGCGTGGGTGTGCTCGAGACGCCGCTGGTCGCGGAGGCGTGATGAAACGCGCGCGCGTCGCCTACGGCGGAGCGATTCACGATGCGGTCGAGCAGGCGCGCGGACTGCAGCTCGAGGATGGGCGCGTGCTCGCGGAGGACGCGGTGGTGTGGCTGCCGCCGCTCGAACCGGGAACCATCATCGCGCTGGGCCTGAACTACGCCGATCACCGCAAGGAACTTGCGCAAGAAGTGACGGTTGGCGCCAAGGACGAGCCGCTCGTTTTTCTGAAGAGTCCCGGCGCGCTGATCGGCCATCGCGGCCAGACGCGCCGGCCCGCCGATGCCACGTTCATGCACTACGAGTGCGAGCTTGCGGTGGTGATCGGGCGAAGTGCGAAGAAAGTGCGGCGCGCGCAGGCACTCCAGTATGTTGCCGGTTATACGGTCGCGAACGATTACGCCATCCGCGATTACCTCGAGAACTACTACCGGCCCAATCTGCGCGTAAAAAACCGCGACACGTGCACCGTGCTCGGCCCGTGGCTGGTCGATGCCGCTGACGTTGCGGATCCACATCAGCTCGTTTTGCGCACATCCGTCAACGGCAAGGTCACGCAGCAGGGCAACACGCGCGACCTCATCAGCGGCATTCCGGACTTGATCGAATACCTGAGCGATTTCATGACACTGGCTGCAGGTGACGTGATCCTGACCGGAACACCTGAAGGCGTGGTCAACGTGAACGTGGGCGACGAAGTTGTTACCGAGATAGAAGGCGTGGGACGCCTCGTGAACACCATTGTCGGCGACGAGCCATTCGGCCGCGCCTGAAGCGTAATCGCAGGAGACTCGTGAGATGCAACAGATCCAGCACCTGATCGGCGGCAAAGCGGTCGGCAGCGCTGCGTATTTCGAAACCATCAATCCCGCCACCCAGGAGGTGTTGGCGGAAGTTGCGGCCGGCACCGAGGCGGAAGTCAACGCTGCAGTCGCAGCGGCAAAGGCTGCGTTCCCGAAGTGGGTGGGCATGGGGCAGAAGGAACGGTCGCGCCTGATGCGCAAATTGGGCGATCTGGTCGCCGCCAACGTGACGAATCTCGCCGCCACCGAGACGCACGACTGCGGCCAGGTAATCGCGCAGACGTTGGGTGCCCTGATCCCGCGTGCGGCGGACAACTTCTACTACTTCGCCGAGATGTGCACGCGCACCGACGGGCATACCTATCCCACTGAAACGCACCTCAACTACACGCTGTTTCATCCCGTCGGCGTATGTGCGCTGATTTCGCCGTGGAACGTGCCGTTCATGACCGCGACCTGGAAGGTTGCGCCATGCCTCGCTTTCGGCAACACCGCGGTGCTCAAGATGAGCGAACTCTCGCCGCTCACCGCGGCGCGACTGGGCGAACTGGCGCTCGAAGCCGGAATACCGTCGGGCGTTCTCAACGTTTTGCATGGCACGGGGCGCGATGCCGGAGAGCCGCTGTGCCGCCACCGCGACGTGCGTGCCATTTCGTTCACCGGCTCGACCGTTACCGGCAATCGCATCGTGCAGAACGCCGGATTGAAGAAGTTCTCGATGGAGCTTGGCGGCAAGAGTCCATTCGTAGTGTTCGAGGATGCGGATCCCGCACGCGCGCTCGATGCGGCCATCTTCATGATCTTTTCCAACAGTGGCGAACGTTGCACCGCCGGTTCGCGCATCCTGGTGCAACAAAGCATCTACCGCGACTTCGCGCAGAAATTCGCCGAGCGTGCGCGCGGACTGCAGGTCGGCGACCCGATGGACGAACGGACCATCATCGGTCCGATGGTGAGTCCGACCCATCTGGCGAAGGTGCGCAGCTACATCGACCTGGGGCCGAAGGAAGGCGCCACCATGTTGTGCGGTGGGCTGGGCGCGCCCGAATTGCCGGCGCGGGTTCAAAAAGGCAACTACGTGCTGCCGACGGTGTTCGCCGACGTGAAGAACAACATGCGCATTGCGCAGGACGAGATCTTCGGCCCGGTCGCCTGCCTGATTCCGTTCAAGGACGAGGCCGAGGCGATCGCGCTTGCCAACGATATTCAGTACGGGCTCTCGAGTTATGTTTTCACCGAGAACCTTGCCAAGGCGCACCGGGTTGCGGCCGGTATTGAAGCCGGTATGTGCTTCGTCAACAGCCAGAACGTACGCGACCTGCGCCAGCCGTTCGGGGGAACCAAGGCATCGGGCGTCGGGCGTGAAGGCGGGGCCTGGAGCTACGAGGTGTTCCTGGAGCCGAAGAATGTTTGTGTGTCTCTTGGATCGCACCACATACCGCGCTGGGGAGCGGACTGACCGCTCTGCGCCCCCACCCCAACCCTCCCCCGCAAGCGGGGGAGG
>DASQAE010000206.1:0-1747 GCA_035635915.1 Burkholderiaceae bacterium
TCCAACTTCGCGTGAATGCGTGCTACCGAGACGCGCCAACTCGGCATGCAGGAACGTCGCGTCATTGAGCTGCGGTTCCGCGTACCGGGGGGCGTGCCGTTTGATCGCTTCAACGGTGGTCATTCGCGCAAACCGCGATGCCAGGTCGATGGTCTGGCCCTGATAGTTGATGGTCGCGGAGCCTGTTGCCGCTATGGCCACGTGGCGCAACAGCTCCTCGGTGAAGTCCATCAGCCACTGGTACTCCTGGTACGCGGCATAGAACTCCATCATCGTGAATTCCGGGTTATGGCGCGGCGACAGACCCTCGTTGCGGAAATTGCGATTGATTTCGAACACGCGCTCATAGCCGCCCACCACCAGCCGCTTGAGGAACAGCTCCGGCGCGATGCGCAGGTACATGTCGATGTCGAGCGCGTTGTGATGGGTGATGAACGGCTTGGCCGCGGCGCCACCCGGAATGCTCTGCAACATCGGCGTCTCGACCTCGAGGAAACCGCGCTCGACCATGAACTGGCGCATGGCCGCAATTGCCTTGGCGCGGGTAACGAACGCGGTCCTGGTTGCGTCGTTGACGATCAAGTCGACGTAACGCTGGCGGTAGCGACTCTCTTTGTCCTCCAGGCCGTGGAACTTGTCCGGCAAGGGGCGCAACGACTTGGTGAGCAGGCGCAACTCCTTGCACCGTATCGACAGTTCGCCCTTGTTGGTGCGAAAGACCAGCCCTCGTGCGCCGACGATGTCGCCGATGTCCCAGTGCTTGAACGCCTCATGGGTGGTTGCTCCGATTTCGTCATCGGCGATGAAGAGCTGGATCCGGCCGCTGCCGTCCTGGATCGTGGCGAAACTCGCCTTGCCCATGACGCGCTTGAGCATGATGCGCCCGGCAACGGCAACCTCGACCTTCTCCTTGTCCAACGCCTCGCGCTCGAGGCTGCCGAAGCGCGCGTGCAGATCGGCCGCGTGGTGGGTGCGGGCGAAGTCGTTGGGAAACGCGGGGCCGGACTCGCGCAGCTTTGCCAGCTTTGCGCGCCGATCGGCAATGATCTGGTTCTCGTCGGTAGGTCCGCCGCCGGTCGTGTTCTGGCTCATTGTTGGTCTTTTCAGTCGGTACGCACGTCGGCCACGGACTGAGTACCGAAGTCGTCGCGGTCGAGAAAGGCGAGCAAACGCGCAGCAGCATCTTTTGGCGCGGCCAGCTGACCCGTGGCCTTGAATTCCAGGAAGCGGGCTAGAGTGGGGAAACCGGTCGGATCGCTTGCGCGCAGCTCCGCCTGCATGTCGGTGTCAATGACGCCTGGCGCCAGCGAAACGATCTTGGCGGGGTTCGGCAGCCGCGCTTCATCCAGCGCCGTGACGCGCGACAGTTGGTCCAGCCCGGCCTTCGAAGCGCAGTAGGCGGCCCAGCCCGCGATCGCGACCCGCCCCGCGCCGGAGGAGACGTTGATCACCCGCCTTTCGGCGCGCCAGTCGCGTGTCGCACGCAAAAACGCCGCGCAGATAACGGCGGGCGCCTCGAGATTCAGACGCAGCACTTCCGCCAGCGTCGCAGCGTCCATCTGGTCGACGGGGCCGACGCGACCAAGCATCCCGGCATTGTTGATCAGCACGGCGCGGTCGAATCCGTCCGCTGTCGCGTGGTGCAACCATGCTTCAAGCCGCGGCGCGAGGTCGGTCGCGGTCACGTCCGACGCCCATTGGTCCAGCTTCGTGCCTCGCGCTGCGGCGCGCTGCGCGAGCGCGGAAT
>DASQAE010000207.1:0-4997 GCA_035635915.1 Burkholderiaceae bacterium
TCAACGACGGCAGCTTCGATGCGGTGCTCTCCACCTTCGGCGTCATGTTCGCGCCGGATCACGCACGCGTCGCGTCGGAGCTGGCGCGCGTCTGCCGTTCGGGCGGACGCATTGGCCTTGCCAACTGGACGCCGGAGAGCCTGGTCGGCCAGATGTTCAAGATCCTGGGGCGCCAGATCCCGCCGCCCGCAGGCGTACAGCCACCGGCGCTGTGGGGCGTCGAGGCGCATGTGCGCTCGCTGTTCGGCGATCAAGCGGGCGCAATCTCCGTGACGCCGCGAATATTCAACTTCCGCTACCGCTCGGCCGCACACTTCATCGAAGTCTTTCGCACGTGGTACGGACCGGTGCACAAGGCGTTCGCGGCGCTACCGAGCGAGAAGGCTGCCGCGCTGGAGCACGATCTAACGGAGCTCTTGAACGGCCTGAATCGTGGCGGTGCGGGTTCGCTCGTCGTGCCGAGCGAGTATCTCGAGATCGTCATCACGCGCCGGTAGTTGATCGTTGGCGATGGAGCCGCGGCTGCAGCGCCGTATTCAGCGCTATGGCTGGAACCTGGCTGCGTCCGACTACGAGCCGTTGTGGCAATCGCAATTGGCCCGCGCGCACGCCAAGCTGATGGCGTGCGCCGCGCCGGCACCCGGCCAACGTGTGCTCGACGTGGCCTGCGGCACCGGGCTGGTCACATTGCCCGTTGCGCAGGCGGTAGCTCCGCAAGGCCACGTTGTTGGCGTCGACTTGTCCGAGCAGATGGTCGAGGCCGCGCGCGAACGCGCGCTCGAGCGCAATGTGTCGAATGTCAGCTTCGCGCGCATGGACGCGGAACGGTTGGAGCTGGCGGACGCCAGCTTCGACGTCGCGCTGTGTGCGCTCGGGCTCATGTTCATGCCCGATCCTGAGCAGGCGGTGCGCGAGATGCGGCGGGTACTGCGCCCGGGCGGCCGTCTGGTGCTTGCGGTCTGGGGCGAACCATCGCGCTGCGGATGGTCGACGCTGTTTCCCATCGTCGATGCCGAGGTAACCAGCGAGGTGTGCCCGCTGTTCTTTCGCATGGGACAGAAGGACACGCTGGCGCGAGTGTGCGTCGATGCGCAGTTCGAAACCGTCGAGCAACATCGTTTCACGGCCACGCTTACGTACCAGGACGCCGATGAGGCCTGCAGCGCGGCTTTTATTGGCGGCCCGGTCGCGCTCGCCTGGTCGCGTTTTGATGACGACGTGCGGGCGCGGGTAAGCGCGCGTTATGTCGAATCGATTGCACCTTGGCGCCATGAGCTCGGGTATCGCATTCCGGGAGAATTCGTGGTCGTGTCGGCTTCGGTGCCCGTCTTCCGATAAAGGACAAGGCGAAACAATGAGGCCTCACGATGTCTACCAGCAATCAACTGCTTGACCCGCACAGCACCGCACAGTTCGTTCCCGAAGCAAGTGCCTGCATGCCGGCGATCCCGACGCCGCGCACGTGTGCGGAGATCGCGTCCTGGGCGCGGCACGCTGCAGCCGCCAACGGATTCGGCGACGCGGGCGCGGTCTCCGCGGATTTTTCACAAACGCCGGTTGCCGCACCCGCCCCCGAGCGCGAAAACGTTTGGTCGCGGTTGCGGCGCTTCGGTGCCGAGCTGCTGCGCGGCTGGCTGGCCGACGGGCGACGGCGCGCCGGGTCTGCCGCGCTTGCGCGCCTGGACGCCGCAACGCTGCGCGATCTCGGCATCGATCGCAGCGAGATCGGATCACTCGCGGCGGAGTCGCGCGGATCGAGCCAGGTCACGCGCCGTCGCATCGTCAATCACGAAGTTCTCGATACCAGGCGATTGCGCATCAATCGCGTCGACACCTTTCTTTGATGTCGCCGGCGAGAGATCCCGATGTTTCTTCCTACCCCATTTTTTCGCGCCGCAGGCTCTGGCCCGGGCGTTGTCTGTCTGCATTCGAACGCAAGCCAGTCGGGTCAGTGGCGCGAGCTGATGCATACACTCGCGCCGACATTTCATGTGCTTGCTGCGGACGCATACGGCGCCGGCAAGAGTGCTGCGTGGCAATCCGACCGCGCCGTTACGCTGCGCGACGAAGTAGCGTTCCTGGAGCCTGTGTTCGCCCGGGCTGGTGATCCGTTTGTCCTGGTCGGACACTCCTATGGCGCAGCGGTTGCCTTGATCGCGGCGATATCGCAACCGCATCGAGTCCGTGCTTTGGCGTTGTATGAGCCGACGTTGTTCGGGTTATTGGATGCCAAAGCGCCGGCTCCCGATGAGGTCGACGGCATCCGTCGTGTATTTGCACGCGTAGCCGCGGCGGCCGACGCCGGCGATGCAAACGGCGCGGGCGAGCGATTTATCGATTACTGGTCGGGCGAGGGTGCGTGGGATCGCATACCCGACGCGCGCAAGACCCCGATGGCCGATTCCGTGCTCAACATTCGCGCCTGGGTCAACGCCTTGTTCAACGAGCCCACGCCGCTCGCCGCGTTCTCGCGCCTGGACATTCCGGTTCTGTACATGATGGGCAAAGATTCGCCTGCGCCGTCCAGAAGCGTAGGGCGGTTATTGACGCAGGTGTTGCCGCAAGTTGAGCTGGTCGAATTCGAAGGCGTGGGTCACATGGGCCCCATCACCGACGCGGAACAGATCAACGAAAGCATTGTTCGATTCCTCGAAAGGCGTGTTGCGGAGGATGACGAGTCGGTCTCGGTTCTGTCGGATGTGTGATAGAAAGACCAAGTTCCCCGTTCTGTTCTGCTTCGTCTCGCCGCTGCATCAACGCCTGCCCGCCTGGGCTTGGCGTTTGCCTTCACTGCAGCAATGAACGCAGCCAGGAGCACCGTTGGATGGGAGTTCCGCCAGTGCCGGAGCAGAGACAGCAGAACGATGGACGCAGCTTCTCTTCCCTGCGGCGGTCGTCTCAATCCTCGCGGCTTGCAGCACCACGCTGCAGTCGCGGCCTCCCCATGCGTCCAATGACGCTGTACAAGCGAAAGCGTCCGCAACGGATCCACTGAACGCTCCGCCTGACGAGTCTCACGCTAACGAACCCTCCGCCCAAGAGCCCCCGGCCGAAGAGCCGCCCGCCAGCGAACCCCCGCGCGAACCGGCCGCGACGGAGCCACAGCCGCCGACGGAACCTTCCGATTCGGACAACGTGCTTGAGACCACGCGTCGCTCGGTGCGCGTGACCGCCGAGTGGCTGGCAAGCGGCGTCGACAGTTGGTTTGGCGACAAGCCGTTTGCCGAGGGCGGCGAAGTCAAGGACGGACGGCTTAGCGTCGGTTTTCTCAAGCGGCAAGGCGAGGGGCTCGAGACCAGGGTCCGCTTCAATGCGCGCTTGCGGCTGCCGAACGTCGAGCGACGCGCGTACCTGTTTTTCGGTCGCGACAACGAGCGCGAAGTCGTCGCCGATACGCCGGGCGCGTTCTCGCGCCAGGACCGCCTGCTGTCGGAAACCGCGGAGGACCGCTCGTTCTTCACCGGCCTTGGCCTGTCGCTACGCGACAACTTCGACCTGCGGCTCGGTTTCCACGGCATCAAGCCGTATACGCAGGCGCGTTATCGCCAGCCATGGACGCTGGGCGAGCGCGACCTGGTCGAGTTCCGCCAGACCTTTTTCTGGCAGCTCAGCGATCACTTCGGCTCCACCACCGCGCTGTCCTACGAGCATCCCCTTGCGCCCGACCTCGCCTTGCGCTGGCTTACGGCAAGCACTATCACGCAGAAGACACCGCGGTTCGATTGGTCGAGCATCGTTGGTGGCTACAAGAGCTTCGGCGGCCAGCGGCTGCTCTCGCTGGAACTGATCGCTGCCGGCCGGCTCAGCGCTGGCGCCACCGTAGGGGAATACGGCGTACAGACCAAGTGGTTGCAGCCTTTTTATCGCGACTGGTTGCTGGGCGAGTTCCTCGCCGGTTACTTCTGGCCGCGCCTTGACCCGTCCCAGGAGCGCACCCACCGATGGGCGCTCGGGTTCTTGACCACCATGCGGTTCTAGGTCGTCAAGTGTGGCTGGATTCAGAAGTAACGCGTGATCAAGTTGGGCCGGTTGCGTTTCTTCTCGTAGTACCACGCGCAGGGCCACAACATCACCACCAGCAACGCGAGCCAGATCAGATAGGTTTCTCCCAAACCAAACTTGGCACGCACCACCGCCGCAGCGAGGCCGAGCACGTAAAAGTGCACAACGTAGAAGAAGAACGGCACACGCCCGAAGATCTCGAACGGACGCAACAGCGTGGGAGTGTGAGTGCGCGTCATCTTCCACAGCGTTGCCAGTGCGACAAAAATCACGGCGAATGCAAAGCTCAGGAACGGCAGATCCGGCGGGTACTTTGAGAACGACCAGAAGTCGAGGTGCGTGATGCTGGTGTAGGGATAGGCGTTGCCATAACCACCTGCGAGCCGGATCGCGAAGAACAATGCCGCGCTGATTGCCGCGAGCCTAAGCCACAACGTGAGCGGCCGGTCGCGGGTCGCCGCGGCGCGTCCAGCGATGAAACCCAGCAGCACGATGGCTGCCCAAGGAATCACTGGGTAGAGAGACCGAAACGCGCCGGTGCGGACCGGTTCGTACAACACCGCGCGCAGCGCTACCGGCAACGCCGAGACGTCGAGCAGCGGATGCAGCACCAGCACCGCCAGCGCGGCCGGAAGCAGCACCTTGCTCGGAACATGGCGCAGCAGTGCGAGCAGGATGATGCTCGCGCCGATCGCGCTTAACACCACGAACGAGTAGAAGCCCATCGCGGCGCGCGGTAAACCCATGATGAGCGCATCGACTGCGAGCAGCACCAGGCCACGCACGATCAGGCGGCGTGTGATCTCGGCGTCCGTCACGCCGCGCCCCGCGCGCGCAATGCTGGTGAGCGCGACCATGAAGCCGGCCATGAAGAAAAAGCCCGGTGCCACCGGAACACCCGTGAAGCGCGTGAGGAATTGGAAGATGTCCGCCGGTGCCGCGGGTGCGCTGCTCGCGAGTTCCTCGGCGCCACGCCCGGCGTTGAACATCAGCGA
>DASQAE010000208.1:0-1520 GCA_035635915.1 Burkholderiaceae bacterium
AAATACCCGCATCGCTGCAGACGGACATCGAACAGCTTTATCTTGCCGACTATGCGCGTATCTGGGACGAATACCTGCGCGACCTGCGCGTGGTGAAGTCCGACAGTCTTGCAAGGAACGCGCAAATTGCGCAGGTGCTTGGGCGTGCGGATTCGCCGCTGGTTGCGTTGTTCGCCGCGGTCGAGCGCGAGGTCGGCGTGCTCGCACGGCCGGGCACGGCAACAAGCAACGCATCCACGCGGTCGGTCGACGCCAATGTATATGGCGATCGTTTCGAGAGCCTGGCGCATTTTGTCAGCGGCCAACCTTCGGCGGCACAGGAGGCGGTCGGACTGCTCTCCAAGCTGGCGACGCACCTTGCCGCGGTGGAGGACGCGGTCAAGCGGCGCGCGCCCGCGCCGGGGAGCGAGGTCACGCGCGAACTTGCTGCTTTCTCCGCACGTATGCCGGAGCCGATACGCGGCATGCTGGCCCAGCTAGCGACAACCAGCGCTGGGCAGGTGTTCATTACGCGGCGCGACGAGATCGTGCGCCAGCTCGGCAACGAGGTGACTGGACCGTGCACACGTGCCCTCGGTGCACGTTTCCCGCTGGCACCAACCGCAAGCGAAGAAATCTCGCGCCAGGAATTCACGCGCATCTTTGCAACCGGAGGATTGATCGACGGTTTCTTCCAGCGCCAGCTCGCGCCCTACGTCGATACGTCGGGTGCCACATGGGGCTTCTACAAACCGGACGGCAGCACGGAGCCGGCCGAGTCGCTGCAGGCGTTCCAGCGCGCTCAGGCGATTCGCGACGCGCTTTTCAGCGATGGCGGCCGCGCGCTCGGCACGCGGCTCGAGTTCCGGTTGCTCGAGATGGACCCCGGCGTCGGATCGCTGGTGCTGGACATCGACGGGCAGGTGCTGCGTTTCACGCGCGACTCGAAGCAATCACAAAGCGCGCGCTGGCCCGGACCGAATGCGAGCAGCAACTCGGGTTACGTGCAGGTGCGCATGTTCACCAGCACCCCGGGCGCGGCTGAACCGCAGTCGTTCGAAGGCCAGTGGGCGCTGCCGCGGCTGTTCGCACGCTTGCGGAGCGAAGCTGGGTCGACACCGGATCGGGCGCTGGTTACGTTCAATGTCCTCAACCGCCGCGCGCGGTTCGAAGTGAAGAGCCCGACTCATTCGAACCCGGCCCGCCTCACCGCGCTCGAGCAGTTCCAGTGCCCGCAGCGGCTGTGAGTACGATTGCGGCATGAAGCGGCTCGAAGCGCCCGCTGGCAGCGCACGCCGGCTTGGCTGGTCGGCGCTGTTGTTGCTGCTCGCCCTCGGCGTGCTTCCGGTCCCACAACGCGTGGCCGCGCAAACAACGCGCGGCGTTACCCTGACCGAAGTAACCGAAGTAACCGAAGAACGGCTCGCGATCGTTATCGGCAATGCCGCGTACCGCCTCTTCACGTCGTTGGACAACCCGGTCAACGATGCGCGGCTCATGTCCGGCCAGCTCGAGAAGGCGGGCTTCAAGGTCTTTCGCTA
>DASQAE010000209.1:0-2137 GCA_035635915.1 Burkholderiaceae bacterium
GCGTCCGCATCGAGCGTCAGCAGGTCGCGCACGCGCGTCACGGTGCGAACCTCCAGGCCCAGATCGGCAAGCGCGCGCAGGTCATCGCGGTAAAAACCGACGGTTTGCAGCAGGTGCGGATCGGCCAGGCGGACGTAAAAGGCGAAGCGCGGCATCTCTAACCAGTCAACTCGATGGGCGTGCGAGCG
This sequence comes from Burkholderiaceae bacterium, assembly GCA_035635915.1. Taxonomy (GTDB): domain Bacteria; phylum Pseudomonadota; class Gammaproteobacteria; order Burkholderiales; family Burkholderiaceae_F; genus JAKANT01. The sequence continues at coordinate 189 of DASQAE010000209.1, forward strand.
CTCTCGCCTCGCAACCCAGAGCCACCAGTAACCGCAACCCACCTCCGACCACGAATCCAGCGCCGAGCGCAAACAGCATCCATGATTCAAGCAGCAACCCGGTGACGAGCACGACCGCAACACCTTCGACGGTTGCGGAAAGGAGCGAGATATGCGGGCGACCCTGGAACACCGCGGCATGATAGACACCGAGTGCTGCCAGGCGCAGGCCGGCGCCGAGAACAACGAGGCTTGCGACGGCAAAGACGTTCGTCGTGCACCTGTCGCTCAGCCAGGCGCAGGCGGGATAGATCAACCATCCGACCGCGATCAGGGCAAACACGGCCAGGCCGGACAGCCGGGCCACGCGCAGGCAGTGCCTCCATAGACCATCGGGCTCGCGCGCGCGTATCGCCAGCGTAAGGCTGAGCGGAAAAAATGCCGCGACGATCACCGCCCCCACGGCGTTCGAGAGCGTCACGATCACGTGTGCATGACCAACCTCTTCCGGCAACAGGCGGCCGACGAGGGTCACCGGGACGATCGTCACCAGCGTGCCCACCAGGCCGATGGCGCCGGCGCTCAGGTTCTGCACCAACACGCGCCGTGCATTGCCGCGCGTTGCAAGTGCCGCCGGATCGATCTCCTGCAAGGCCTGCCGCGCCGCACGCGCCAACGCCCATTGCCCGGTCACGACTATCGCCACGGAGGTTGCGATCATCACGGTCGCGCTCACGCCCTGAGCGGCACCAGCCACTAGCGCGATAAGAGCGATCGCACGCGGCGCAACGATCCAGACGAGCGCGGCAAGGTAGTGCCCCGCGGCCTGCGCAACACCGAGCCACAACGTCATGGGAACCTGCGCCAGCGCGAGCAACGCAAACAGCGTGTACCAGGTGGCGAGAGTCGACCCGGATTGCTCTGCCAGCGACGGAAACGTGCGTCCGATGCTGAGCCACAACGCCACCGCGACGATCGCTCCCACCAGCACCAGGCCGCGTTCGAGGGCGATGTGATCACGCAGCAGTTGCAAGGCGTCGCTGCTTCGCTCGGGCGTGCGCAAGCGGGCGACCGCAGGAGGAACAAGAACGAAGCCGCTCAACAGCAGCACGTTGAGGTAGTTGGCCCAGTTGCTCGCGGCGGCGGCAACGTCGAACGCCTGCTTGCCATACGCCCAACCGAACGCGAGGACAAACACCAGCGGATACGCGCCCAGCGCGAGTCGCGTGACGACCGACGCCAGAACCTGCATCCGGTGGCTCGGCAAGGATCAACCTCCGCCGCAGGGCAGGATCGCCGCGATCACGGCGCAGCGTCCGCGGACGGCGCAGGTCGCTCGCCGACGATGCCGATCACCGGAGCGGTAATGATGTCGACGCGTGGATAGTTCGCCTTCAGGAACGTCCACGCCAAGGCGTCGGTACAGCGCTGCGCAATGTGCCCGGCCAATTGGCCGACCGAACCGATCGAACGCGCGACGCCAAAACTCGCCCTGATCCGGAACCCGACCGTCAGCAACAACGCACGCAGGCTCTCGATCGTGTAACCCTGGCGATGCGTGTAGTCGGCCCAGCGCGCGTACGGCGCGGTGATGAAGTTCGCCATGTTGGGCACCTCGATGATCAGTCGGCCCCCTGGCGCAAGGCCATGAAACGCGGCACGCACCAGCGCCTGGCCAGCGAGACCGTCGAAATGCTCGAGCACGTGCATCCCGACTACGCAGTCGAACTCGCCACCACGCGTGCTCAGGAACTCGGTCGCATCGGCAACGTGCAGGGCAGCCTTGACGCCGCGGCGGCGCAACGCCTCGATCAGCGCCGCGTCGTTGTCGAGCGCGGTCAGATTGGAAAATCCCGAGCGTGCAAGAAACTCCAGCATCTCGCCGTAGCCCGGACCGATTTCAACCATGCGGGCCTGCCTCGCTGGAGGAAGATGGGACGCATAGTTCTTGCTGAACGTGCGGATGTGCC
>DASQAE010000210.1:0-3192 GCA_035635915.1 Burkholderiaceae bacterium
CGGATTGACGCGTGCCAACGAGATCGGCTTGCGCCGGTCGCGCGGCAGCGACTCCGCCACGACGAACGCACCGTAAGCGAAGTTGAGCATGCACAGCGCTGCGGCAACCAGGAACGGCAGCCGCACGTCGTAGTGGCCAAGCAGGCCACCGATCATCGGTCCGAGGATAAAACCGATGCCGAACGCCGCGCCGACCAGGCCGAGACTCCTTGCGCGGTTCTCGTGCGCAGTCACATCGGCGACGTACGCGTTGGCGACCGACATGTTGGCGGAGGACGCGCCACCGAGGATGCGCGTCGCCAGAAGTGCCGGCAGGCTCGTCACCTGCGTGGTGAGAAAGAACATCAGGCCCATGCCGGCCATCGAAGAGAGCAGCACCGAGCGGCGACCGAATCGATCCGACAGCGCACCAAGCAACGGCGCGCATGCGAACTGCGTCAGTCCGAAGGTCAGCACCAGCAGGCCATACCAATAGGTTTGCGCTTCGCGGTTGGCGGTGAATTCGCCGACCAGTGCTGGCAGCACCGGCAGGATCAGCCCGATGCCGATGACATCGAGCACCACTGCAATGAGTACGAACGTGACCGCGGGTTGGCGCTGTATCGGTGTGCCGTTCATGGCGGCGTCGGCATCTCGGTCATGCCGGGCTGTTGCAGGCAGCGGTCGACCCACGCACGAACTGCCGGATACGGCGCGAGATCGAAGCCACCGTCCGCCGCGCGATGCGTGTACGCGAACAGCGCGATATCGGCAATCGTCAAGCGTTTGGCGACGAAGAACTCGTGCTGCCTGAGATGTGTTTCCATCACACCCAGTGCGGCGTACCCGCGCTTCATGATGTCAGGAAGACGTGCATCGTCGTGGCGCTTCAGGAAAACGTGCAAGAAACGTGCTACCGCGATGTACGGTTCGTGCGAGTACTGCTCGAAGAACAGCCACTGCAATGCCTGGGCACGCGCCAGCCGGTCGCCCGGCCACAGATCGCTGCCGTCGGCGAGATAACACAGGATGGCATTGGATTCCGGCAGGAATGTGTTGGCGTCGATCTGCAGCAGTGGCACCCGGCCATTGGGATTCATGCGCAGGAACTCGGGCGTGCGCGACTCGCCCTTCATGATGTCCGTTTCGTGCCAGCGATAAGGAATGTGCAGGATGTCGAGCGCCAGCTTGACCTTGTGGCAGTTGCCGCTCGAGGCCATGCCGTAGACGCGATGCGGAACGTTGAGCGAGATAGGTTGCATTGGCGTGAGCGAAAATCTCTCCCTCCTCCGCTTGCGGGCGAGGGCTGGGGTGGGGGCGGAATACTCGGGCGCCGAGCAACGCGAATGTCTTGCGACTACTTTTTCGGTGCGTTGCCGCGCGCACGCATCTTAGCCCGCGAGAGGCTGAGATTCCTCGCTTCGCGCGGAATGACAAAGGGCTAGTCGCTCAAATCCCTTCCATCACCGCATCGAGCCCGCGCCGCAGGCCGATCAGACCATCCACCTTGCGGATCGCGAGCAACGCGCCCCCGACGTACGGTTCGGCACTCGCGCCGGCATCGTGTTTGATGTGCAACCGCTCGCCATCCGCACCGAACACGGCTTCGATGCCGAGCACGAAACCCGGCTGGCGGATCGAATGCACCTGTACGCCGCCCAGTGCAGCACCTCGCGCCTCACGCGGGCCGACGAGTTTTTCTGTCGGGACGTCGATCTTCGGTGTGCGCACCCGCGCAAGGCGCGCCGCCAGTTCGCGCGCGGTGCCCGAAGGCACGTCGACTTTGGTTGCGGACGCGTAGTCGATCACTTCGAAGTGATCGAGGTAACGCGCGGCGATTTCGGAGAATCTCATTGCCAGCACGGCGGTCAGCGCGAAGTTGCCGGCGGCCAGTACGCCGCGTTTGCGCTCGCGCGCGACACGATCGATCTGCGCGAGGTCGTCATCCGTCAACCCCGACGTACCGATAACCACGTGGGCATCCGCACCAAGCGCGCTTAAAACGTTCTGCTTCGCCGACATCGGCTTGGTGAATTCGACGAACACGTCGCAGCCGACCGCGAGCGCCTCCTCCGCCGTGGCGAAAAGCGGGCAATCGGACTCGATCTGCAACGTCGCGCCGAGCGTCTTGCCGGCGGCTCGTCGAGTCACACCAGCAACGAGCTTCAGATCCGACTGGCGCGCGAGGGCGCGTGCCAGCGCTGAACCCGCCCAACCGGTCGCTCCGGCCAGCACAACGCGTTTGGTCATCCAATGCTCCGCAGGTTCAGGCTTCGATCAGTCCATGGCGAATCGCAAGCAACGTCAATTCGGCCTGGTTGTTTGCACCCAGTTTTTGTTTGACGTTGTACAGGTGCGTGCCGACGGTCGAAGCCGAGACCTTCAGGTCTTCCGCGATCTTCTGCACGCTTGCGCCGCGCGCCAGCCGGATGAACACCTCGAACTCGCGCTCCGAGAGGCGCTGCACCGGCGAGTCGCTGCCGTCGAGCTCGGCCAGCGCCACTTCCTGCGCCAGTTGCGCATCGATGTAGCGTCGACCTGCGGCCACCGTGCGCACCGCGTCGAGCAGAGCCTCCGGCGCACTGCGTTTGGAAAGAAAACCGAGCGCGCCGGCCTTGAGCGCACGCCGCGCGTGCACGGCGTCATCGTGGGCGGACAATGCGAGCACCCTGGCACGCGCGTGGCGCGCGCGAATGCGGCGCAACGCTTCCAGGCCACCCAAGCCGGGCATCGAAAGGTCGATCACCAGCACGTCGTGTTCTTCTGGTGCATACGTCTGGCACGCGGCTTCGCCGGATTCCACTTCGCCCGCTACCGTGACATCGGCCGCGGTCTGCAGCAGCAGGCGAAAGCCGACCCGCACCACCGCGTGATCGTCGGCGAGCAGAACCCGGATCATGCGGCGACCAGCGGAATTTCCGCCGCCATGCGCACACCCTTCGGCGCGCGGTTATCGACTGCGAACGCGCCACCGAGATTGAGCACGCGCTCGCGCAGGCCGCGCAGGCCAAAGTGCCCTGGACGCGCCCAGTCGGCAGGCAGGCCCTTGCCGTCGTCTTCCACCGTGACCGACAATCGTTCGCCCTCGAGTTGGACCCGCACTGTCACATGGCCCGGCTGTGCATGGCGCAAGGCGTTGATGAGCCCCTCCTGCACGACGCGGTAAACCGTGAGTGCAACACTCGGGCCAAGATCGTCGGGCAAGGTGTGTTC
>DASQAE010000211.1:0-2399 GCA_035635915.1 Burkholderiaceae bacterium
GGCGCGCACATCCGCACGCTGCTGCTCACGCTGTTCTATCGCCAGATGGCGCAACTCGTCGAACGTGGTCACATCTACATAGCGCAGCCGCCGCTCTACAAGGTCAAGGCGGGCCGCGAGGAGCGGTATCTCAAGGACGACCACGAACTCAACCAGTACCTGCTCCAGCTCGCGCTCGACGGCAGCAAGGTCTATCCGAATGCGCTGGCCGTAGAGGCGCAGCGCCCGATCCAGGGCGCACCGCTCGACGAACTCGCGCGCCAGTATCTGACCGCCGACGCAGTGGTGCAGCGGCTGTCGAACGTGATTGACCGCGGCGCGCTGGAGGCGGTGATGGCAGGGGTCGAACTCGATCTGCGCGATGCCGCCTTGGCGGAGGCGAGCGCGTTGCGCTTGAAAGAGGCGATGGGCAACCACACCGTCGACGTTTTTGCCCAGTTCGACCAGTTGCTCGACAAACACCGGCTGCTGATCGCGCGCCGGCACCACGGCAACGTGAAGACCAGCACGCTCGACGCCGACTTTGCGGTTGGCGCCGACTACGCGGCCCTCTCCGGCGCAGCGCAGACCTTCAAGGGGCTCATCGGTCCCGGCGCCAAGGTCGTGCGCGGCGAAGGCGAGAAGACGAAGGAAACCAGCGTCACCGACTTCCGCCAGGCCATGCAGTGGCTGCTCGCGCAGGCCGAAAACAGCCTCGCCAAGCAACGCTACAAAGGCCTGGGAGAGATGAATCCGGGGCAACTGTGGGAAACGACGATGGATCCTGCGGTGCGCCGCATGCTCAAGGTGCAGATCGAAGATGCGATCGGTGCGGATCGCATCTTCACCACACTCATGGGCGACGACGTCGAACCGCGCCGGCAGTTCATCGAGGCCAACGCGCTCTACGCGGGGAACATCGACGTCTGACGCGGGTTGGCGCGCCTCAGCGCCTGCGCGCTAGACGAGCACGGGCGCTGGATGTTTCTGCCGCTGACTGAGCAACTCGGCGAACTCCGCCGGCTCGATCGCGTGACTATTCAAAAAGCCCTGATACTCGTCGCAGCGCATTGATTGCAGGAGCACGAGCTGCCCCGGCGTTTCGACTCCTTCTGCAACGACCCTTAGCTTCAGACTGCGCGCGAGCGCGATGATCGCGCGGACGATAGCTTCGTCCTCCGGGTTCGAGTCGAGATCGCGCACGAACGAGCGGTCGATCTTCAGCGCGGCAAGCGGCAGCCGTTTCAGATAGCTCATCGACGAGTAGCCGGTGCCGAAATCGTCGATCGACAGCTGCACGCCCATCTCGGCCAGCTCCTGCGCTATTCGCACCGCGAGTTCCGGATCGGCCAGCAGGATCGATTCGGTGACCTCGATTTCCAGGCAGCGTGCAGGCACGCCGTGCTTCGCGAGCGTCAGTGCGACCAGCGTCGGCAGGCCTTTTTCGCGCAAGTGTGTGGATGCAAGGTTGACCGCCACCGGTACGGTCTGCAGGCCCATCTTGTGCCACTTCGCGCTCTGCGCGCAGGCGGTTTCGATCGCCCACTCGCCGACCGTAATCACCAGGCCCGCCTGCTCGACGAGCGGGATGAAATCGGCCGGGAGCAACAGCCCGCGCTCCGGGTGTTGCCAGCGAATCAGTGCCTCGGCGCCGACGATGCGGCCGCTCACCACGTCGATCCGCGGCTGGTAGTGCAGCGTGAACTCGCTGCGCTCGATCGCACGCCGCAGGCGGGTCTCCATGCGCAGGTGGTCGAGCGCGCTTTCATTCATCGCCTTGTCGTACAGCTGGTAGGCACCCCGTCCCCGCGCCTTGGCGCGATACATGGCGGTGTCGGCGTTCATCAGCAGCGTATCGACGTCGGCGCCATCTTCAGGGTACATCGAGACGCCCACGCTGCCGCCGCAGAAGATCTCGGTGCCTTCGATGATGAACGGCTCGTCCAGAGCATCGACCAGCCGGCGCGCGGCGCGGGCGGCATCCTGCGCCTGGGTCACGTCCGTCAGCAGCACGATGAACTCGTCGCCGCCCAGGCGCGCGATACTGCAGTCGCTGCCGGAGTCCACCGACCCGCGCGCGACCGAATCCTGTCCGCGCAGCACTGCAGAAAGGCGTGCGCTTGCCTCGCGCAACAGCTGATCCCCCGCGCGATGGCCGAGCGTGTCGTTGACCCGCTTGAAGTTATCGAGGTCGACGAACATGGTCGCTATCCGACCCCGATGACGTTCGGCGTGCGCCAGGGCGCGCGAGAGCTGTTCCGTAAACAGCAAACGGTTGGGCAATCCGGTCAGCGGGTCGTAGTAGGCCAGCCGGCGAATCTGCTCCTCGGTGTCCTTGCGGCGCGTGATGTCGTGCACGGCTCCGGCCAGCCGTACTGCGGCTCCGGCAGCGCTGCATTCGATCACCTCCACCTGCTGAT
>DASQAE010000212.1:0-3538 GCA_035635915.1 Burkholderiaceae bacterium
AAGGTACGGACAGCAATATCGGCGAAACGGTCATGACGGGCCCGGCCATGTCCGATCAGGATCTCGAGCGGGCGACGCGCATCCTCACCACCTTCATCGGCCCGATCGCCAGGGTGGTCGCAAAACGTGCGGCCGGCCCGAACATGAGCCGGCGCGACTTTCTCGCGCGGGTGGCGCAAAGCCTCGACTCCGAAGCACAGCGCGAGCGGTTCCTGCGCGAGGCGGAGCTGCCCGGCCGCTGATAGCAGCCCGTTTTTCCGCGGCGGCGCGGATGCTGCGCCTGAATCCAGCGATCGCAGCGAGCCGGAAACGAAAACGTGCCACAAACAACCGCGACCAACCCGGTGTTGTCTCGATGACTCAGGATTTCCGCGCTCTGGTCCGCGACGCGCTTCGCCCGGCGGGTGGCAAGGGCGCGGAGCGGCCTGCCGGCGGTGCCGACGCCGAGGCGACGCTGGCTGCGCGCCCCGGCGCAGGAGTCGAGCTGCAGCGCCGGGTTGCAGGGATCAATCCGCTGCTGGGTGCTGCCAACGTCCTGCTGGCACTGGTACCGCAGCTGCGCGCAACGACCTCGCACCCGGATCCGGCTGGCCTGCATCGCCAGCTGCTGGCACGCGTGAAGGAATTCGAAACCGCCGCGCAGTCGAGCGGAGTGCCACAGCAGAAGGTCATCGCGGCGCGTTACGTGCTGTGCACTTTCATCGACGAGGTCGCAGCCGCCACACCATGGGGCGGAAGCGGCGCCTGGCGCGAGCACAACCTGTTGCAGGAATTCCACGATGAGCGCGACGGCGGCGAAAAGGCCTTCAAGCTGCTCGAACGGTTGGGCGAGGACGTGGCAGCGAATCTCGACGTGCTCGAGCTGTTCTACGTCTGCATCGCGCTGGGCTTCGAAGGCCGCTATCGCACCAAGGCGAACGGGCGCTCGCAGTTGGATGCGATCGCTGCACGCCTGGTCGAAGTGCTGCGACCCGAAGGCGGCAAGCAGAATTCACGCACGCTCTCGCTGCGTTGGACCGGTGTGTCGATGGAGAGCAGCCGTACGATATCGGTGCTGCCGATCTGGGTCGTGGTCGCGGTCGGTGGCGCAATCGTGCTCGGCACGTTCCTGTTCCTCAACGCGCGCTTGAACACCCTGTCGCGACCGGCATTCCGCCAGATCGCCGCAGTGCCGACCGGGCTGCGTGCCGACGCAGCCGCACCCGCCGGCGCGACGGCGGCGACCGCCCGGCTTGCAACGCCGTTGGCGGCCGATGTCGCCCGCAACATGATCGAAGTGCGCGACGAAGCGTTACGTTCGATCGTCGTGTTACCCGCCGATGCCCTGTTCGTCGCTGGCACGGCCCAGGTCGAACCGCGTTATGCCGAGACGCTCGCTCGTGTCACGCAAGCGCTAGCGGCGCAACCGGGCCAGGTGGTGGTGAGCGGGCACAGCGACAATGTCGCGGTGAGCTCGTTGCAGTTTCCATCGAGCTGGCATCTCACGCGAGAACGTGCGCAAGCGGTCGCAACCGCGCTGGTGCAACGCGGCACGCGCAACGAGCGCGTGCGCGCAGAAGGTCTTGCCGACGCGGAGCCGCGTGTCCCCAACACCACGCCGGCCGAGCGCGCGCGTAATCGTCGCGTCGAGATCGTGTTGCAGTTGCCGCGCCCGGACGCTGCGCAATGAAACGCGTGCTGCTCGCCATCATGAACCGGCCGCTGTTCGTGGCGATCGGCGTCGCCGCCGCCGCAATCCTGGTGTGGTTCGTCGGCCCCTTGTTTGCGTTGGGCGACGCGCATCCGCTCGCGAGCGAGCCGGCGCGCTGGGTGGCGATCGTTACCATGGTTGCCGGTGCGCTTGTTTATGCGGTGATGCGCGCCGCGCGTTCGGCGCGGCGCAATCAGAAGCTGATGGAAGGGCTGGTCGGTGGAAAGCGGCCGCGTGCGGCGTCGGGCGCACAGGACCTGGCGCAGATCGGCCAGCGGTTCGAAGAAGCGATCGCGCTGCTCAAGCGCACGCATCTCGGCGGCAAACGGGCACTGCTCGGTGCGTTGTTCGGCAGGCCGTTCATATACCAATTGCCCTGGTACGTGATCATCGGTGCGCCGGGTGCCGGCAAAACGACCGCACTGGTCAACTCCGGGCTCGAGTTCCCGCTCGCGACGAAGTTGGGCAAGAAGCCCGTGCGCGGCGTCGGTGGCACGCGCAATTGCGACTGGTGGTTTGCCAGCGACGCGGTGCTGATCGATACCGCCGGCCGCTTTACCACGCAGGACAGCGACCGCGACTCCGATCGCGCAACGTGGTTCGGCTTTCTCGACCTGCTCGTGCGCTACCGGCCACGCCGGCCGATCAATGGCGTGTTGCTGACGATCAGCGTCACCGACCTGCTCGCCGCCAACGCGGACGAGCGCAAGGCGCACGCGCGCAAGTTGCGCGAGCGCGTCGACGAACTGCACGCGCGTCTTGGCGCCGGGATTCCGATCTACGTGCTGATGACGAAGGTCGATCTGCTGGCGGGGTTCATGGAGTTCTTCGCCGACTTCGACAAGGATGAACGCGCGCAGGTCTGGGGCGTGACCTTCCCTTACGCGCCCGGGGCCAGCGAAGCCGACCCGTTGGCGCGTCTGGGCGCAGAGCTCGTTGCGCTCGAGAAGCGCCTCGACGAATGCCTGCTCGAGCGACTGCACGGCGAACACGATCGCGAGCGGCGTGCCGCCATCTATGCATTTCCACAGCAATGGCGTGTGCTGCGTGAAACGCTGGTCGGATTTCTGCAGGGCACGTTTGTGCAAGCGCGCGGCGAACTGCGGCCGCTGGTGCGTGGGGTTTATTTCACCAGCGCAACGCAGGAGGGCACGCCGGTCGACCGGGCGCTGGGCGAGCTGGCGCGTGCGCTGGGCTTGAAGAGCCGCATCGTTGCGCCCGCGCGTCCGAGCGGCAAGACGTTTTTTGTCACGCGCCTGCTGCGCGAAGTCGTGTTCGCCGAGGCCGCCCTTGCCGGCACCAACCTGCGCTTGCGCAAGAGCCGCGCGGTGCTGCAATGGGGCGCAATCGGCGCGACCTGCACGCTCGTGGTCGCCGCAGTTGGGCTGGCATGGCGCGCCTACGAGGCGAATCGTGTGCACGTGGTAACGCTGGGCAGCAAGCTCCAGGCACTGAACGCCGACGTGGCGAAGGCGCGTGCATCGACGCCGACCGATCTGGCAGCGCTGGTGCCGGCACTCGATTCGCTGCAAACACTCGGCGAACCCGGCGGCCCGAAAGCGAAGGGCAATGACGCCGAGCCGGTTACGTTCGACATGGGGCTGGACCAGAGCGAAATGCTGACCGTCGCGGCGCAGGATGCCTATCAGCACGTGCTCAAGGAATCCTTCCAGCGGCGCATCGCGGCCCGACTCGAGGAACGCTTGCGCGCCGGGCGACCCGATAACGTCGGCCTCATCTACGAGGCGCTCAAGTCTTACCTGATGCTCTTTGGCGGGCGCAATTTCGACGCGGCGTCGTTGCGCGGCTACCTGTTCGCCGACTGGGACGCCACGCTGCCGCAAGCGG
>DASQAE010000213.1:0-5884 GCA_035635915.1 Burkholderiaceae bacterium
TCCTGCGGCGTGAATTTTTTCCACTCCGCCAGCGAAAACACCAGCACGGTCGGGTCCATCAGGTGGCGCGTCAAGGCGATGCAACAGGCCACTTCGTTGAGCTTGAACGAGACCGTCGTGGCGGCGGTGTGTTCGTAGCCATCGAGCACGCCGCTTTGCAGCGAGGTGTAGATCTCGCCGAAGTTCATCGGTGTGGCGTTGGCGCCCATCGCGTTGACGGCGGCGACAAAAACCTTGGTCGGAATGGTGCGGATCTTCAGGCCCTTCAGATCGGCGGCCTTGGTCACCTCCTTCTTCGCGGTGACGACGTTGCGATAGCCCCAGCTGACTGCCCAGGAGAGCACCTTGAAGCCGGCCTTCTCCATATCGGCTTCGAGTTCCTTGCCCACCGGCCCGTCGAGTACGGCGATCGCATGGTCGTAGCTCTTCCACATGAAAGGCAGCCCGAGCACGCCGACGCGTTTGACGAACGACGCGTACTCGGCCGGCCCGCCTGTGGTGCCCGACGCGCCCGACCCGAGGCGCATCGCTTCGATCACTTCGCGCGACTGGCCGAGCTGGCTGTTCGGAAAGATCTTCACCTCCACCGTGTCCGAGTTGGCGTTCACGTAGGTCATGAACTGGTGCGCCATCATCGTGTTGTCCACCCCAAGGTCGCCGGGGCCGGCGGTGTGGATGCGGACCAGCTTCTTGGCCTGCGCCTGCACTACAGCGGGCAGCACCAAGGACAAACCAACAGCGAGCGCCAGCGCGGCGCGCAGGATGCGGTGCATGTTTTCTCCTCGTGTCGTCGTTTAGTGCAACGATCTAGTAAAACGATACACAAGGAGGACAAAGCAGCGCAAGGACGCGACTTTGTCACCGCGCGAGGCTCGGTCTGACGACGGTCGGGCCCGGCGCCTGCCTGTGGTCCAATCCGGAACAGGGCACCGCACTTCCGCTGCCACGCGGAGAAGGACAGTCACCATGAACGCAATCAAGGTCGTTGGCATGATCCTGGTCGCTGCAGGCCTGCTCGGATTGCTGTACGGCGGGTTCAGCTACACGAAGGACACGCATGACGTGAAGATCGGACCGATCGAACTCTCGGTGAAGGAGAAACAATCGGTCAACGTCCCGGTCTGGGCTGGAGTCGGCGCCATCGTGGTTGGTGCGGTCCTGCTCGCTTTCGGCGGCCGGAAGTGACGGCGCGTTGCACATGAACATCGAGTCGATTGAAGAGCTGCGCACGCTCTACGCAGCGCCGAAGGAACGCACGATCAAGAAGCAGATCGGCCATCTTGACGTTCACTGCCGGCGCTTCATCTCTTTTTCTCCCTTCGTGGTGGTCGCGAGCAGCGACAGCACAGGCCGCATGGACGCGTCGCCGCGTGGCGGCGATCCCGGTTTCGTCAAAGTGCCGGACGCAACAACGCTTCTGCTGCCCGATGCGCCGGGCAACAATCGCCTCGATTCACTCGAGAACGTCATCGCAACCGGGCAGGTTGGAATGCTCTTCATGATTCCCGGTGTCGATGAAACGCTGCGGATCAATGGCACAGCGGTGCTCTCGCGCGCCGATGCGGAGATCGACCTGTGCACCAACGAACGGCGGCGCCCCAAGCTCGTCATCCGCGTCGCCGTGCGCGAGGCGTATCTGCACTGTGCCAAGGCGTTGATGCGCTCTCGTCTGTGGCGCATCGAGAGCCGGATCGACCGTGCGCTTCTGCCGACCATCGGCGAGATGATCAACGATCAAACGGGCTGCCATGTGCCACTCGAAACGCGAGAGGACATGGAGCGCCGTTATGCCAAGGATCTCTGAAGGCCACGTTTTCCCGTGACTCACGCTCGCGCGTCACGTCACCGGGCGACACGCGATCTCTTGGGAACGAAACCTGCCGCGCTGCAGTCGGAGAGGCTGGTCATCTGGAGTGAGTTGCCATGAGGGTGTTCGTTGCCGGAAGTACAGGCGCGGTGGGCAAGGCGTTGCTGCCAAAGCTGTTCGCCGCTCGTCATGAGGTTTTTGCACTGGTGCATAGCGCCGACAAGGCGCGCGAAGTCGAGACGACCGGAGCGATACCGGTCATCGCCGACGCGCTCGATCGCGATGCGCTGACCGCTGCGATCAGGAAGGCACGCCCCGAGGTGCTGATTCATCAGCTCACGGCGCTTGCAAACAGCGGCAACTTCAAGAGGTTCGATGAGGATTTTGCGACGACCAATCGCCTCCGGACCGAAGTCACGGACACGATGCTTGCAGCCGCGCGCTCGACGCGCGCACGCAGGTTGATCGCACAAAGCTTCTGCGGCTGGCCGTACGCACGCGCCGGCGCGGCCGTAAAAAGCGAGGACGATCCGCTGGATCCTGACCCGCCGCCGAGTTTTCGCAAGACGCTCGCCGCGCTCAAGTACCTGGAGAACGTCGTGCGCAACACCAAGGACATCGAATCGGTGGCCTTGCGCTATGGAATTCTTTACGGCCCCGGGACCGGCTTCGCGGAGGACGGTTCGATCGCCGATCAGGTGCGGCACAGGCGCATTCCCATCGTGGGCGACGGTGCCGGTATCTGGTCTTTCGTCCACATCGACGATGTGGCAAACGCGACCCTCGCTGCAATGTCGTCAGGCGCTCCGGGCATTTACAACGTCGTGGATGACGAGCCGGCGCCGATTGCAACCTGGCTGCCCTATCTCGCGCGGGTCCTCGGCGCGAAACCGCCCCATCACGTGCCGGTCTGGCTTGGCCGCCTTGCCATCGGCGAGGGCGGCGTGTCGATGATGACCAGGATCCGCGGCGGATCGAATGCGAAGGCCAAACGCGAGCTTGGCTGGGCGCCGACCTACGCAACCTGGCGCCAGGGCTTCGCCCACGGGCTGACCTAGGTGACGCAGGCTGCGGCCTGCGCTCGCCTATCATCGCCTCGCGCGCGCGCGTGAGCTGCGTGCGACTCGAGATCGCAAATTTTTCGCCAGGAGCGGCACGATCGGCATGATCACTGGGATGAGGCGCGCTGACGTCGTCCGACGAGGGGAGGAGATACGGAATGTCGGTCTACATCATCAACAACATGGTCGTGCTTGACCGTGACGAATACCGGAAGTACGAGCGCGCGTTTCTGCCGACGTTCCTGCGCTACGGCGGCGAAGTGCTTGCCGTGCAGGATGACCCGAAGCCGCGCGAAGGGACCTGGCCCTACACGCGCACGGTCCTTCTGCGCATGCCTTCGGAGGAGCAGGTGCGTGCGTGGTACGAATCGGCCGAATACCAGGCCATCGTCAAGCATCGACTCAACGGCACGCAAAGCAATGTCGTGATCCTTCCCGCGTTCCAGATGCCGCAGCCCAAGGCGGATTGATGTCCGACCTGCCGCTCCTCTGGCCGTTCTTCGACGACAGCCAGCGCGAGTTCGCGCCCGTATTTCGCTCCTGGGTGAACCAGCATCTGGCGGAGTTCGAAAGCGACGAGGGCCAGACGGGGAGTGCCGCACGAGAGATCTTTCGCCGGCTCGGCGATGCGCAATGGCTGCCTGCAACTACTCAGCTTGTGGCGGGTGCTTCCGGCGCCCGCGTCGATCTTCGTCGCATCTGCCTGATGCGCGAAATCCTCGGCTACTCATCGGCCATCGCAGACGTTGCCTTGTCGGAGCCATGGCTGGCCGCGCTGCCGATTGCGCTTTACGGCACGGCCGAGCAGAAACGCAAGTACCTCGAGTCCTATGGCGCTGGCCGCTCGCTGCCGGCGTTTGCACTTTCCGAACCGGATGCCGGTTCCGACGTTGCCGCGATCGGCATGACAGCTACCGCATCGGCCGACGGTTATGTGCTCAACGGTCGCAAGACCTGGACGTCCAATTCCGGTCTGGCCGATATGTACTTGGTGTTCGCGCGCACTGAAGGCCAAGCGGGAGCGCACGGTATCAGCGCGTTCCTCGTCGACGCCGACAATCCTGGAGTCGCGCTCGAGCAGCGCCTGCGCGTGCTGCCGCCGCATACCGTCGGCACGTTGCGCTTCGAAGCATGTCGCGTGGACGCATCGTGCATGCTGGGCGAACCCGGGCGCGGCTTCGAAATTGCCATGCGCGCGCTCGAACTGTTTCGCCCCACGATGGCGGCGGCGACCGTGGGTTTCGCGCGGCGCGCGTTCGACGAGGCGCTCCAGCGCAGCAAACAACGGGTCGCATTCAAGAAGCCGATCAGCGAACACCAGTTGATCCAGGGAAAACTGGCGGACATGGCGGTCAAGGTCGATGCCGCAGCATTGCTCGCCTATCGCGCCGCGTGGATGCACGACATGGGTCAACCATCGATCAGTCGCGAAGCGTCGATCGCGAAGCTCTACTGCTCGGAGGCAGCCCAGGAAGTCGTGGACCAGGCGCTGCAGATATTCGGTGGCATGGGCGTAGTACACGGTACCGTTGTCGAGCGCCTTTATCGTCACGTGCGGGCGTTTCGCATCTTCGATGGAACCAGCGAAATCCAGAAGCTGGTGATCGCGAAACATCTGTTGAAGGGATGAGTGCGAGCCGGCGTTTGGATCCTCAACAATGCATCGCGGTTTGTGTTTCAATCCGCGGCAGCATGCAAACTCATCTCTCCGGTGCCCGCGATGGGCACCTCCGCCGCGACGCATGAATCTCAAGGAGATGGACGAGCGGCTGATCCGCGCCGAAATGGCCCTCGCGCACTTCAACGCGCGGCGCACGTCCGCGGTGTCGGGCGACGCTGGGATTCAACGTGGGTTGACCGACACATTCGAATACCTGCTCGATCCAGCGCGGCCCGGCAGCACTTACTACAACCGGGCGATCGCAAGCAGCGGCGAAGCGTTCGCACCGCAGGCGCTGCGTGAGTTGCCCGCGGGTGTCGTCGGGATCGAACTGAACCCAGCCCAGTTGAATCCTGAGATTTCGGCGGCGCTGCTCGAGCTTGGTTTTCAGCCGGCGTACCAACTCTGTTATCTCGGCGTGGTGCCGGCTGACCGCCACGCCGTGACACGCGAGGTGCAACGACTCGATGCTGCGCAGATCGATTTGTTCTTCG
Organism: Burkholderiaceae bacterium; assembly: GCA_035635915.1. Taxonomy (GTDB): domain Bacteria; phylum Pseudomonadota; class Gammaproteobacteria; order Burkholderiales; family Burkholderiaceae_F; genus JAKANT01. The sequence goes on from DASQAE010000213.1 coordinate 5,023, forward strand.
ACTTGTTGCAACTCGAGGGAGTTGAGTTTCCACCCGAAAAACGCGCGCACAAGCGCGGCTACTACTGCAACAACCGGTTCCGCGCGTATGTCGCGCGCGATGCGGAGGGTAGCGTGTGCGGTTGGACTACGATGCACGTCGAGGACAAGGTCGCGTTTTTCGGCAACTCGTTCACGCTGCCGCAGTTCAGGCGCTCCGGTGCCCACAGCGCATTGCTCCGCGCCCGCCTCAACGATGCCGCCGGCCTCGGCCTCGAGGTGGCGTACACCGATGTCGAGTTTCGTTCACAGAGCCACTACAACTGCGAGCGCGCCGGATTTCGCGCGCTCACCATCAACACCATCTGGAGCCGCGCCGAACAGGCACCGCGTTGACTTCGAATGCAGAACCCGACTGCAACCATAACCATTATTGCCGTGGCGGCGCTGCTTGCCTGGCGCGCGTATGCGCGCTTTCGCAGGATGGTCGGACGCCAGCGTCTTTCCAGCGTGCGTCCGTGGATCACGCTGATCGTCTTTCCGCTGCTTGTGGTGCTGCTGATTGTTTCGGCGCATACGCACCCGGAGCGTCTGATCTGGCTCGCCGGCGGGCTTGTCGCCGGCGGTTTCCTGGCCGTGTACGGACTACACAAGACGCAATTCGAGCCTACGCCGCAAGGTCTCTACTACACGCCGAACGCGCATCTCGGCATCGCGCTGTCGCTGCTTTTTGTTGCGCGCATCATCTATCGTTTCGCCGAGATCTATGCGTTCGGAGTGGTGCCGGCAGGCAACGGTGCGGTCGACTTCGCGCGCAGCCCTCTTACTCTTGTCATCTTCGGCGTGCTGGCCGGTTATTACATCGGCTACGCAATCGGGCTCGT
>DASQAE010000214.1:0-2071 GCA_035635915.1 Burkholderiaceae bacterium
CCATGCGAGCGGTTCGCCGGCGGCGAGCGGCACGACAGTCGCACTGCCGAACTTAAGTTCACGCGGCACGGTCCATTCGCGCCGTTCGAGCGTGACGCGGTCGCGATTGCGCGCCAGGCCATAAAAATCCGCGCCGTGGAAACTGGCGAACGCTTCCAGCCGATCGAGCGCACCCGCGCCTTCAAATGCCGCTGCGTACATCTCCAGCGCCGCCGCGGCAGTGAAACAGCCGGCGCAGCCACAGTCGTTTTCCTTGTCTCCGCGCGGATGCGGCGCACTGTCGGTGCCGAGAAAAAAACGCGTGTCCCCGCTGGTTGCGGCGCCGAGCAACGCCGTGCGATGCGCCTCACGCTTGAGCACCGGCAGGCAGTAGTAGTGCGGCCGCATCCCAGTCTGGCCGCCCGGCGTAAGAAACAAGGCATTGCGGTTGAAGAGCAGGTGATGCGCCGTGATGGTGGCGCCGACGATTGGACCGCCGTTGCGGCTTGTGCCGCTGCACTGGCCGACGTAGGCCACCGCTTCGCGTGTCGTGATGTGCTCGAACACGAAACGCAGCGCCGGAAACTGGCGCCGCGTCGGTTCGAGCACCGTTTCGATGAAGCGCGCTTCGCGATCGAAAACATCGACGCTCGGATGCGTGACCTCGCCGTGCACGAGCAGTGGCAGGTCGACTTCCTGCATGGTCTCCAGTGCCTCTGTGCACTGCGCCAGGTTTGTCACACCGGACGCGGAGTTGGTGGTCGCGCCGGCGGGATAGAGCTTTACGCCGTGGATGAATCCGCTCGCTTTTGCGCGGCGGATCTCCTCGGCCGGCGTCGCGTCGGTGAGGTAGAGCGTCATCAACGGATCGAAAACAACACCGGGCGGAACCGCCGCGCGGACGCGGTCGCCGTACGCGCGCGCCAGTTCGGTCGTCGTGATCGGCGGCCGCAGGTTCGGCATGACGATGGCGCGCGCGAACTGGCGTGCGGTATGCGGCACGACGTCGGCGAGCACGGCGCCATCGCGCAGGTGCAGGTGCCAATCGTCGGGTCGTGTCAGTGTCAGTCGCGCAGGGGTGGTCACTGTGAGCGCCGGCCTTTTCTCGACCCGATTATCTCCCGCGTGCGCGGATAATCGCCGGGCAGCGCGCAAAGCGCGCCGGAGTCTTCAATGAAATTCGACGATCTCGCCCGACTCTCGCCAGTCGCTTCATGGCGGCTGCCGGAGAGCGATACCGATCCACAGGAAACGCGCGAATGGGTCGAGGCCCTCGACGCCGTGATCGCCGCCGAAGGGCCGCTGCGTGCAACGTTCCTGCTGCAAAAACTGGTGCAACACGCGCGCCGCTGGCGCGTGCAGTTGCCCACGGTGGCCAACACACCGTACGTCAACACCATCTCGCTGGCGCAGCAGGCGCCATTCCCCGGCAACCTGGATCTCGAAGCGCGCCTGATGGCGCTGGTGCGCTGGAACGCGCTGGCAACCGTGGTGCGCGCCAACCGCGCGAGTGCCGAGCTCGGTGGCCACATTGCGAGTTACGCCTCAGCGGCCGATCTGTTCGAGGTCGGCTTCAATCATTTCTTCCGCGCCGGGCGCAACGAACCCGATCCGGGGCGCGGCCGCGATGGCGACCTGGTGTTCTTTCAGCCGCACTCGGCTCCGGGCGTCTATGCGCGCGCCTTTCTCGAAGGCCGGCTGACGGAAGCGCAGCTTGCGAACTACCGGCGCGAGACCGGTTCGCCTGAAGGCGCAGCGTCGACCGATGGCGCCGCGCTGGCGCATCACGGGCCCGGGCTCTCGAGTTATCCGCATCCATGGTTGATGCCGGAGTTCTGGCAGTTCCCCACCGGTTCGATGGGCATCGGCCCGTTGTTCGCGATCTACCAGGCGCGGTTCATGCGCTTCCTCGCGCATCGTGGCCTGCTCGACACGGCCAATCGCAAGGTATGGGCGTTCGTCGGCGACGGCGAGATGGATGAGCCCGAATCCCTCGCCGGCCTGTCGCTCGCGGCGCGCGAAGGCCTCGACAATCTTATCTTCGTGGTCAATTGCAATCTGCAGCGGCTTGACGGTCCGGTGCGCGGCAACG
>DASQAE010000215.1:0-5405 GCA_035635915.1 Burkholderiaceae bacterium
CATTGCGCGGCAAACATTTCGATCCCGAGCTGACCGATCTTTTCCTGGCGCTGGTTCCACGCCTGATGCGCGAAAAGGGCGATCTCGACGCATTTCTCGCCGAGGAAGCGCAGCACTCGCCGTTCATCCGCGCACGGCGCCAGATCGCAGCCGCGCTCAAAAAAGACGTCAACGACCTGTTCGACACGCGCCGCTAGGCTCGCGCGCGCGCAAGGCAAGACCTCACCCGTGCGGGTGCTTGTGAATCGGGTCGACCCAATACACCGCTTCCGGCTGCTCCACGGGCTTGATATCGAGGTTCACCACCACCGCCTCGTTGTCGCTGCGCACGAGCACGCACTCGAGCTGCTCTGAAGCGCTTGCGTTGATTTCCTGATGTGGCACATACGGCGGCACATAGATGAAGTCGCCAGCCTCGGCTTCCGCAACGAACTCCAGTTGCTCGCCCCAGCGCATGCGCGCCTTGCCGCGCACGACGTAGATCACGCTTTCCAGCGGCCCGTGGTGATGCGCGCCGGTCTTCGCGTCGGGATGGATGGTCACTGTGCCGGCCCAGATCTTCTGCGCGCCCACGCGCGCGTAGTTGATGGCGGCCTGCCGGTTCATGCCCGGCGTCTGCGCGGTGTTCGGATCGAGCTGGTCGCCCTTGATCACCCGCACGCCCTGATTGCGCCAATCGGGCGCATCGCCATGTTCTTGCACGGGTTTCTCCTTTGTGCCGATCCGGACAAGCGTACGCCGGTGAACCACGGCGGAAAAAACTCTTCCTACACTGTCGATTCCGGCGGTCGCCTCCGTCATGTTGGTAGGCGGCCGTATTTTGCGTTCCGCCTTACCGCCCCCAAGGAGGCCACGATGCAATACATGATCCTGATCTACGGCGACGAGCGAGCCTATGCCAGCGCGCCGAAAGCGGCGAGCGAGCAGATGCACGCGGCACACATGCAATATGGAAAGGAGATGACCGACAAGAAGGTGATGGTCGGCGGATCGCAGCTCGCCCCGACCACGAGCGCCACTACGCTGCGACTCGCCGGCGGCAAGCCGGTCGCAACCGACGGCCCGTTCGCGGAAACCAAGGAACAGCTCGGCGGTTATTACCTGATCGAGTGCGCCAATCTGGACGAAGCAATCAAATGGGCCGGTCGCTGCCCGTCGATCCAGGGTGGAACGATCGAACTGCGGCCGCTGGTCAAGCACTCGATGTAGTCCACTTCGACTCGGCACACCCATGCCAGGCACCACGTTCGACCGCTTGATGCGCGAGGAGTACGGCAAGGTACTCGCCGTACTCGCGCGCCGCTGCGGCGACCTCGACCTGGCGGAAGAAGTGCTGTCGGAAGCACTTGCGCGCGCCGCCGAACGCTGGCCGCGCGAAGGCGAGCCCGCTTTACCTGCTGCGTGGCTCACTACGGTGGCGCGCAACCTGCTGATCGACCGCGCGCGTTCGAACCCGCTCGAGGTGGAGTGGACCGACGACATCGCCGAACAAGCGGAGCAGGTTGCCGCCGATCCGCCCGCCGAGCACGGCGAGTTCGCGCTCGAGGACGATCGGTTGCGCCTGCTGTTCGTCTGCTGCCATCCTTCGATCAACCAGGAAAGCCAGATGGCGCTCGCCCTGCGCACCTTGTGCGGCCTCACGACGCGCGAGATCGCGCGTGCCTTCGTGCAGGAGGAGAACGCAACCGCGCAACGCCTGGTGCGCGCCAAACGCAAGATCCGCGAAGCGCGCATTCCGTTCGAAGTGCCGGACGCGGCGCAGTTGCCGGAGCGTATCGACACCGTGCTCGCAGTGATTTACCTGCTGTTCAACGAGGGTTACCTGGCGCACGAAACCGAGCCGCCCGTGCGCACCGATCTCTGCGAGCAAGCGATCCGCCTCGGCAAGCTTGCATGCGACCTGGTGCGGCGGCATGTCGAAGCGCAGGCACTGGTCGCATTGATGCTGCTGCAACACGCACGGCGCGCTGCGCGCGTGCGTGGCGGCGAACTGGTGCCGATGGAAGATCAGGACCGCAGCCTTTGGCACGAAGACGATGTGCGCGCGGGACTGGCCTGGCTCGACGATGCTATTTCCTGTCATCGTCAGGCGCAGCGGCCGCCGCGGCCGTATTTGTTGCAAGCCGCTATCGCAGCGTTGCACGGACGCGCAAGTTCGTCGGAGCAGACCGACTGGCCGCAGATCGCGGCGTTGTACGACGGGTTGCTGGAGGTACTGCCCTCGCCGGTGGTCGAGTTAAATGGTGCCGTTGCGCATGCGATGGCGGCCGGTGCGCAGGAGGGACTGCGCCGTATCGCCGACCTGGAAGCGCGTGGCGAACTTTCCGGTTATCACCTCCTGCCGGCAGCTCAAGCCGACCTGCTGCGTCGGGCGGGCGACGCCGGTGCGGCGCGCGCGGCTTATCGGCGCGCACTTGCGCTGGCGACCCAGCCGCTGGAGCGCCGCTACCTCGAGCGCAGGCTGCACGAACTCGAGGCCTGAAGCTCAATAGAATGGCCGGGAGCGATTCTCGCTGGAGAACTCCCGTGTGCAGGAATATCCGAACGCTTTTTAACTTCGATCCGCCGGTCACGGAGGAAGAGATCCGGGCGGCATCGTTGCAGTTCGTGCGCAAGTTGAGCGGTTTCAACAAACCGTCGAAGGCAAACGAGGCCGCGTTCCTGGCGGCGATCGAGGAAATCGCGGAGGTTTCCGGGCGTCTGCTGCGTTCGTTGCAGACGACCGCGCCGCCGCGCGATCGCGCCGCCGAGGCGGTGAAGGCGCGCGCACGCGCTGTGCAACGATTCGCGACCAATCGATGAAGTCCGAGTTCGCCGCGGCGACCGATCCCGCGTGGCTGCAACCGCAGCCGGCGCAGACCGCGGTCGCCCTGCCGGCACATTGTTATGTCGATGCGGCGTTTCATGTGTTCGAACGCGACGCGGTGTTTGCGCGCAGCTGGCAACTGGTCGGGCGTGCCGAGCAGGTTGCGGGGAACGGCGACCATATCGTCGCTGAGGTTGCCGGTGTCCCGCTCGTCATCGTGCGTGGCGACGATGGCGTGCTGCGCGCGCTCCACAACGTGTGCCGCCATCGCGCAGGCCCATTGGCAACCTGCGACGGCAAAGGCGCGCGAGCGCTGACCTGCAAATACCACGGCTGGACCTACGCCCTCGATGGAAGGCTGCGCGGCGCTCCGGAAATGGGTCGTGCGCAGGACTTCGACGTTGCAACGATCGGGTTGCCACAGGCACATGTCGCCCTACGGCGGGGACTCGTTTTCACAGCGCTGGGTGACGTGCCGCCGTTCGATGCGTTCGCTGCCGGAATCGAAACGCGTCTTCGGCCGGCCGAGCCGCTCGAATTCGCGCACCGTGTGACTTACGACGTCGCCTGCGACTGGAAGGTTTACGTCGATAACTTCCTCGAGGGTTATCACCTGCCGCAGGTGCATCCGCAACTGAACGCGTTGCTCGACTATCGCAGCTACCAGACGCAGTTGGCGGACTGGTTTGTACTGCAGTCAAGTCCGCTCGACCGCGACAATTCGCTGTATGGCGAAGGTGAAGCGCTCTACTACTGGCTGTATCCGAACACCATGCTCAATGTGCTGCCCGGCAGATTGCAAACCAACCGCGTGTTGCCGCTGGGAACGGGCCGCTGCCGCGTCGAGTTCGATTTTTTCTATGCATTGAGAGACGCGAATCGAGACGGCGACGCGCAGTTCAGCGAACTGGTACAGCAGGAGGACATCGCCATTTGCGAAGCGGTACAACGTGGACTTGCCTCCGGTTCATACATAGCGGGTCGCTTAAATCCCGCGCGTGAACAGGGGGTTTGGCATTTTCATGAGCTGTTGCGTGCTGCGTATCGCAGCGCGGTGCAGCCAGACAGAACTCGCTGATACGATCGAAGCGATCCCTTTTTTATTGCGGAGGGTCCTATGACCCGGATGTTCTCCGACCTGACCCCATACGCCGGCGAAACCGGCACGCCAGTCTCGCAAAGGATCCGCGAGCGCCTGCGTGAAGCCAATAAACGTTTTCACGCCAACGACAACATCGCGGCGTACATCGAAAGCGGTGAACTCGACGCGCTGCAGATCGAGGTCGAGCAGAAGATGCGCGCGGTGCTCGACTCGCTTGTCATCGACACCGACAGCGATCACAACACGGTCGACACGGCGGGGCGCGTCGCGCGCATGTACTTGCAGGAGGTTTTCCGCGGCCGCTATATCGCGCAACCGGCTGTGACCGAGTTTCCCAACATCGAGCGCCTGAACGAACTGATGATCGTCGGGCCGGTGACGGTACGCAGCGCGTGCTCGCACCACTTGTGCCCGATCATCGGCCGTGTGTGGATCGGCGTGATGCCGAACCAGGATTCCAACCTGATCGGTCTTTCCAAGTACGCGCGGCTTGTGGGCTGGATCATGACGCGGCCACAGATCCAGGAAGAGGCGGTCACGCAGGTCGCGGACCTTCTGCATGAGAAGCTGAAGCCCGACGGCCTGGCGATCGTGATGGAAGCCGATCACTACTGCATGCAGTGGCGCGGCGTGAAGGACATGGAATCGAAGATGGTCAACAGCGTCATGCGCGGCGCGTTCCTGACCAACGCAAGCCTGCGGCGTGAGTTCCTGGCGCTGCTGAAAAACGGCAGATGATCCCTGAGGGGGAGACATGTTCAACGCGACGATTGCGGGCAGCCTGCCCAAGCCGTTCTGGCTTGCCGAAACCAACAAGCTGTGGCCGCAGTGGAAAGCCGGCGGCGACGAACTCGCAACTGCCAAGCGCGATGCGACGCTGTTGTGGCTGAAGGCGCAGGAGGATGCGGGCCTGGACATCGTCACCGACGGCGAACAGTCGCGCCAGCATTTCGTGCATGGTTTCCTCGAGGCGGTCGAAGGCATCGACTTCGCGCACAAGGTCGAAATGGGCATTCGCAACGATCGCTACAAGGCGATGGTGCCGCAGGTTGTCGGGCCGTTGCGCTTGAAGGGCCGCGTGCACGAGACGGAGGCGAAACTGGCGCGTGCACATACGCGCAAGAAGCTCAAGTTCACGTTGCCCGGCCCGATGACCATCGTCGACACCGTGGCCGATCGCCACTACGGCGACAAGGTGAAACTCGCGTTCGCGTTCGCCGACCTGCTGAACCAGGAGGCGCGTGCACTGCAAGCCGATGGCGTCGACGTGATCCAGTTCGACGAGCCGGCCTTCAACGTCTATACCGACGACGTCGTCGCATGGGGCGTCGAGGCACTGCATCGCGCCAGCGCGGGACTCACTTGCACGACCGCGGTTCACATCTGCTACGGCTACGGCATCAAGGCCAACATCGACTGGAAAGCCTCCCTTGGCTCGGAGTGGCGGCAATACGAGGCGATGGTGCCGGTGGTCACCGGGCCGCTCGCGCTCAAGGG
>DASQAE010000216.1:0-2717 GCA_035635915.1 Burkholderiaceae bacterium
CAAACCGCGGTGCAAACCGATCCACGCAACGTCGAATACCGGCTTGCGTTCCTGGCGGCGCGCGACCGCGTGACGCGCGATTTGCTCGAACAGGCACAACGCGCCGCCGCCCGCAATGAAATCCCCGAGGCGCTGCGCCTGTACCAGCGCACTCTGGAGTTCGACAGCAACAACTCGCGTGCGCGTGAAGGCATCGCCGCGCTCGAAGAGGTCTCGCTCAAACGCGAATCGGTCGGCGCGCGCGAACTGGAAGCGCGCCTGCGATTCGTGTTCTTCCTTGCGTCGGACCAGCTTGGCTCCAGTAGCGCGTCGCCGGCCGCGATGGCGGGAGCCACGCAGTGAAACCCGCGCTGAGGCGTACGTTGCTCGGCGCGGCGCTCGGTGTTGCGGCATGGCTGGTTTTTTTTGCGGACCCACCGGTCATCGATTCCGGCATCGCCGAGCCTGCCGGTCCGCGCGGTGATACCTCGGGCAGCTCGGCAGCACGAGCGGCTAGCGAGCCGGTCGAGATCCTGGAGCTGCGTCCGCGCGCCGCGTCAACCTCGAAGACCAATGCGTTGTTCGGCTCGACCACCTGGGTCGCGCCGCGCAAGCCTGTGCCGGCCCCGCCGCCACCACCGCCGCCGCCGCCACGTGCGCCGCCACTGCCGTTCAGTTTCATCGGCAAACGCTTCGACGGAGTGCGCTGGGAGGTGTTCGTCAGCCGCGGCGCAGACACGTTGATCGTGCACGAGAACGATCTCATCGACGGCACGTATCGAATCGAATCGATCCATCCGCCGCAGCTTTCCGTGGTCTACCTGCCGTTGAACGAAAAACAATCACTTGCGATCGGGCCCGCCGAATGAGCCGAATGTTCTTTCCGCTGCCTCGCCTGTTCGCGCTCATTTCCGCGATCGTGGTGCTGGCCGGATGCGCTGCGCAGAAGAGTTACCACGAGGGGCAGGAGCTGCTCGCGCAGGGGCGCAACGAGGCCGCACTGGCGCGGCTGCAAACCGCGGTGCAAACCGATCCACGCAACGTCGAATACCGGCTTGCGTTCCTGACTGCGCGCGACCGCGTGACGCGCGATTTCCTCGACCAGGCACAACGCGCTGTCGCGCGCAATGAAACCAACGAAGCGCTGCGCCTGTACCAGCGTGCGCTGGAGTTCGACAGCAACAACTCCCGCGCGCGTGAAGGCATCGCAGCGGTCGAGCGTGATCGCCGCCACGCGGACCTGCTCAAGGAAGCGGAACAGGCGCTGGCGCGCGGCGATCTAGAAGGCGTCGCGGTCCGACTGCGCCAGATCCTGACCGAAAACCCGGATCACCCCGGTGCGCGCGCGCTGCAGAGGAAGATCAGCGAAGATTCGCCGCGCGTCGGTACGCCACCGCAACTTACTGCCGCGTTGCGCAAGCTGGTCACGATCGAATTCAAGGAAGCGCCGGTGCGCCAGGTATTCGAAGTGCTGTCACGCATGTCGGGACTGAACTTCGTTTTCGACCGTGACGTGCGCACCGATCTGCGCAGCACGATTTTCCTGCGCAACACATCGGTCGAATCCGTGATCAACCTGCTGCTGCTCACCAATCAGCTCGAGCAACGTGTGGTCGACGCCAATACGATCATCATCTACCCGAACACGCCGGCCAAGGTACGCGAGTACCAGCAGCTGGTCGTGCGCAGCTTCCTGCTCGCAACCGCCGACGCCAAGGTGGTGGCCAACACCATTCGCACGATCGTAAAAAGCCGCGACGTGATCGTCGACGAGAAGCTGAACATGATCATCGTGCGCGACAGCCCGGAGGCGGTCCGGCTGGCCGAGCGCCTGGTCTACCTGCACGATGCGCCGGAGCCGGAGGTGATGCTCGAAGTCGAGGTGCTGGAGGTCAAACGCTCGCACCTGCTCGACCTTGGCATCACCTGGCCGGGCCAGATCTCGTTCGCGCCGCTGCCATCGACAACGACCTCGACGACCGACGGCACCACCACTGGCAATCTCACCCTGCGCGACCTGCGCAACCTCAATTCCAGCACCATCGGCGTCACGATAGATCCGACCACGATCCAGGCGCGCCAGCAGATCACCGATTCGAACCTGCTCGCCAATCCGCGCATTCGCGCGCGCAACCGCGAGAAGGCGAAGATCCTGATCGGCGATCGCCTGCCAACGATTACTTCGACCTCGACCGCAACCGGGTTCGTTGCCGAAACCGTCACCTACATCGACGCCGGCCTGAAGCTCGATGTCGAACCGACGATTTATCCGGATGGCGAGATCGCGATCAAGATCGCACTCGAGGTGAGCAACATCGTGAGCCAGATCCAGACCCGCTCGGGCACCATCGCCTACCAACTCGGCACGCGCTCGGCATCGACCACGCTACGGCTGAAGGACGGCGAGAACCAGGTGCTCGCGGGTTTGATCCAGGACGACGAGCGCACATCTGCCAATCGTGTTCCTGGTCTAGGCAGCATCCCGGTACTCGGACGGCTGTTCGGCGGCCAGTCTGACGGCAACGCCAAGACCGAAATCGTGCTGTCGATCACGCCGCGCCTGGTGCGCAACGTACAGCGGCCCGACGCGGCGATGGCACATTTCGATGCAGGTACGGAAGCCAGCCTGCGCAACCGGGCCGGCGAAGGCGGTGGTGGTTTCTTCGCACCTCGCGGGGACGCGCCGCAGACGCCTTCGACGACACAGCCGCGCTCGCCAGGTACACCAACCGATCCGA
>DASQAE010000217.1:0-3139 GCA_035635915.1 Burkholderiaceae bacterium
ACGAGGTTCAGTGTTGCGCCGAGATCCGTCAGGTCGTACGGCTCGAGGCGCAGATTCGGGTGCTCCTTGATGCCGAGTTCTTCGATGCGCCAGAAGTTGACGGAACTCGTGCGTCGATACGTGCCGTGAACCGCATAGCCCTTTTGCAGCAGCAGTTGCGCGAGGTATGCGCCGTCCTGGCCCGTGATGCCAGTGATAAGCGCGATCCGATTCGTTTTCATCACGACCTTCAGGCTCTTTCCGCAACACGACGGTGATAACGCTCGTCCGGCGTGTACTCCGGGACCAGACGACGCAGGAACTGGCGCACCTCGAAGTCCGATCGCAGCGGACGTTCGCGCAGCCAATCGGCAAAGGCCGAGCGCGCGCCCGCGGTCGGCGGTCGCGCCCGCGCGATGCGCAGTCGCCGATGCTCCGTCGGCACCGTCGTTTCGGTATCGAACAGCAGTTCCTCGAACAGCTTCTCGCCGGGGCGCAGTCCGGTGTAGACAATGTCGACGTCGCGCTCGTTCTTGCCCATCAGGTGGATCAAGTCGCGCGCAAGGTCTGCGATGCGCACGGGTTCGCCCATGTCGAGCACGAAGATCTCGCCACCGCGGCCGATCGAAGACGACAGCACGACGAGTTGCGCCGCCTCCGGAATCGACATGAAATAACGCGTGATCTCCGGATGCGTCACGGTTACGGGCCCGCCGCGCTGGATCTGCTCGACGAACTTGGGGATCACGCTTCCAGCACTGCCGAGCACGTTGCCAAAACGCACGATCGATACTTTCACCTCGTGCCCGGCCGTGACTTCCTGTACCAGCATTTCCGCGAGCCGCTTGGTGGCGCCCATGACGTTGGTGGGATTAACCGCCTTGTCGGTGGAAACGACGATCAACTTGCCAACGTTCGCACGCACGGCCGCGCTGGCAACGACCAACGTGCCGAGCACGTTATTGCGCAAAGCTTCGAACGCGTTGACCTGCTCCATCAGCGGCACATGTTTGTACGCGGCGGCATGAAAGACCACGTCCGGGCGGTACCGCGTCATCACTTCCTGCACGCGGTTCTCGTCGCGCACGTCGCCGATCACGCTGGCGCGCGCGACGGCGCCCCATCCTGCGTGCAACTCCTCGTCGATTTCATAGAGTGCGAACTCATTCAGTTCGAATAGAACCAGCAACTCGGGCCGCAGGTCCGCAAGCTGGCGGCATAACTCGGAACCGATCGAGCCGCCAGCGCCGCTGACGAGAACCACCTTGCCTGCGATGCCCGTGCCCAGGAGATTCGGATCGACCGAGACCGCGTCGCGGCGAAGCAGATCCTCGGGTCGTACACGCCGGATCGTGTCGTCCGCGATCTCGCCGCGTTGCAAGGCATCGCGCGGCGGCAGCGCATAGACCTCGGCGCCCTGCTCGCTCAGCCTGCGTGCCAGGGCGACACGCTGGTCTCGCACCATCGAGGGAATTGCGATCACTACCTTGTGCACGCGAAAACGCGCCGCGACCGCAGGGAATTCGTCCAGCATTCCTTCCACCCGCACACCATTTACGACGGTGCTGCGCTTGTGCGGATCGTCGTCGAGCAGTGCGACCGCGCGCCAACGATGGCTGCGGTCGAATTCACGCAGCAGCGCCGCGGCGGCGTCGCCCGCACCGATCACGATCACCGGTTCGCCATATTCCAGCGTCTGCTTCTGCACCGAGTTCTCGCGCGCCATGCGCCACATGACCCGGACGCCGGCGATCAACATCAGGAAGAACACCGGCTGCGCAAGCAGCGTGCTGCGTGGGGCAAAAAACAGCCGCGGCGACATCGCGACCAGCGCCAACACGACCAGCGCGCCCAATGCCACCCCGAGAATCATCAAGCGCAGATCCTGCAGGCCGGTGTAACGCCACATGCGCGAGTAGACGCCGACCAAACCCAGTACAACAACCTGCAGCAGCGCGAACGTAACCACCGCAGTGGGTACGAAATACTCTTCTGCCGCCACCAGATCGAAGTTGAAGCGAATCAGGTAAGCGAGCACCCAGGCACCAAGCGCGAGCAGCAGGTCGACCAGGACCTGCAGCTTCCGGCGCCAAGTCACCCTGACCCGCGACAGATCGATGTTTGCGAGGAGTTTCATCATGTTTGTTGGCACGGCTGTCGTTTGCCGACGGCCCATGTCGTTTGCCGCTGTGCGTACGCTACGCGGCGCCTTTCGGTGCAATTGCAGGAACTGCCTGAGAAAGGCGCCAAACGGACCAACTCCCCAGTTGTCCGTCGCCTGTAGCATTGTGCCGTGCGGTCCGGATCGGCGACGGGACAACGATCCGGATCAAGGGCAGCTCAACACACGCACCACCTAAATAATGCCGCGGCGTCGTGCCGACCCGGCATCGTACAGATCTCATATGCTTTTGAGCCATACGGCGCGGCTGTTCCACACGGTCCGGTACCTCAGAAGCGGCCAGATCCTCCACCGCCTCCGCTACCGGCTGGCGTCGCCACGGATCGTTCAGGCGCGCACCGCCCGCGCGCAACCGTGGTCGCGGCCCTGGCAACTGCACGCTTTGCTGGATCCCGGCCTGGTGGCACCGGGCACATTCGAGTTCCTCGGCGAACGCGGTCGCGTCGACACACCTGCGGCCTGGAATGACCCGACGCGCAGCCATCTATGGCTCTACAACCTTCATTACCTGGATGATCTGAACGCGGTCGGTGCGCAGCAGCGCGAGGCAGAGTTGCGCGATCTTGTCCAGCGCTGGATCCGCGACAACCCGCCGGGCGTCGGTGTCGGCTGGGAGCCGTATCCGCTGTCGCTACGGATCGTCAATCTGGTGAAGTGGATCGCGCGCCAGACCGCAGTGGAGCCCGAGTGGCTGGCCAGTCTCGCAACGCAAGCCGATGCGCTTTCCCGCCGCATCGAATATCACCTGCTTGGCAATCACCTGCTCGCCAACGCGAAGGCATTGGTTTTTGCCGGCGCGTTCTTGTCCGGCGACGCAGCGCACGCGTGGCTGGAGCGCGGCCTTGCGATTCTTGCCGAGCAGGTGCGCGAGCAGTTCCTCCCTGACGGCGGTCACTTCGAACGTTCGCCGATGTACCACGCCGTACTTCTGGCCGATCTGCTCGACCTGATCGAACTGGCTGACGTGGCGTCCTTGCC
>DASQAE010000218.1:0-2190 GCA_035635915.1 Burkholderiaceae bacterium
TCACGTCGCCGTGCGGCAGCGAAACCACGACATTGTTTGTGGCGGTGTTCAACGTGATGCTATCGGCGGTCTTGCTCGCGACGACCAACGTCATCGCGCCGTTCACCGATGCGGCACCGCTTGCGCTGCGGCAGGCGTTGAAGGTCACCGAATAGGTCTCGCCTTCATCGAGCTGGTGGTTCAGGAGCAGCGCCGCGTTCGGTCCGGTCACCTGGTACACGGCCGTGCCGCCACCGGGGCAACTCACCGTTGCACTGGCCTCGCCAGACGCGATGACAGTCTCGGCCGTCGTTACGGTGGCGCTCATCGCCGTGGCGGTGTCGTTGGGCATCGACGCCGCATTGGCGCTTACCGACTTTGCGTCATCCGCCGAAACCGCGTTCGACGGTGGCGGCGATTCGCTGCCGCCGCCGCAAGCGGCGAGAAGCGCGACAAGGGAAAACGCCCCAAGAGCGCGGGGCAGGCGGCCGATGGGCGAAACTTTGATTCGATTCATTTTTTGGCTCCACGACGTTGCAACGGTTGGCGGTAGTTTGAGCGACGGGCGTCCACTGGATCGGAAGGACACTCCCGGCACGCAACAAAGCGACGGCATGAGCAGTATTCGACCAACGCGCCGCGGGCGTAATGACGCGCGGCGTCGAGTTCGTATCAAGTCGTGAGCGGAATGGCGCGCCGTAACGCGCGGCAATAATCGGCACCGCCCGTTACAAGTGGCGCACCGCGCGCGGAAGGCTGACGCGCGCTTCCAGACCACCACCTTCGCGCGGCAGCAGTTCAAAGCGACCGCCGTGCAGCTGCGTGACCCGCTCGACAATCGCCAGGCCGAGGCCCGAGCCGCCGGGCCCGCTGCGGGCCACCTCGATACGCGTGAACGGCCGCTTCAGGCGCTCGATATCGTCCGCAGGAATGCCGGGCCCGCGATCGAGCACGGCGATGACAAACCCATCTGCCGTTTGTTGCGTCCTCAGCACCACGCCCGCGCGCGCGTAGTCGAGTGCGTTGCGCAGCAGGTTGAAGATCAGCCGTTGCATCGCCGTCGGTCGTAGCGAAAGCAACGGGAGTGTTCCGATTTCCAGCGCGATTGGTTCACGCACCGCATCGAAGCTCTTCACGACTTCGGTCGCCAGCGCATTCAGGTCGACCACCTGCGCGCGCTCGTCGCCACCGTAACGCGCAAAGTCGATGAACTGGTCGATGATGCGGTCGGCGGCTTCGATATTGCGCTCCATCAGTGTGCGCATTTCCGGCTCGCAGTGCGGACCCACGTATTCGAGCGCGAAGCGCAGCTTGGTCAGCGGCGTGCGCAAGTCGTGCGAGATCCCCGCCAGCATCAATGCACGATCGCGGTCCGCGCGCGCCAGGCTTTCAACCATGACGTTGAAGCTGCGCGCCAGCGCGGCAATCTCATGCGGCGCCTGCTCCGGCAGCGGCTGCGGCGCCAGGCCGGTGGCTATCTGGCCGGTTGCATCGATCAATTGCTGCAATGGCCGGTTGATGCGGCGCTGGATCAGATATGCACCAGCGAATGCGAGCAACCCCGCCGCGCCGACGACGGCGATGAGCACGGTCGACGGATCCGTCACCAGCATGCCGGCGGCCAGCCCGAACCAGACCGTTTCGCCGTGGACCTCGGTGCCGAGCCAGAGACGCCGTTGTGGTTGCTGCTGCCAGCGCGCGACATAGCCCGCTGGCAATTGCGCTGCGATAGAGCGTCCGAACAGGCGCAGCGCCAGTTCGCGCGGCCGCTCGTTGTTGCCCGGGGGCTGGGCGTCGCGCAAGATCTCTGTTGGCCCGGTGGCATTTATCGCCGCGATGTATTGATCGGCCTGAGCACGATCCATCGGCTCGAGCGCGCGCCGCATCGCTTCGACATGTTGAATCGCATAACGGGTTGTAGCTGCGATGCGCGGCCACTGCACCGAGAGAAAAAACGCGGTGGAGACGCCGAGCTGCGCGGCCACGATGAGCCCGACGATCAGCAGCACGTTGCGACCGAACAGCGTGTCCGGCAGCCAGCTCCGGCGCTTCACGCTGCTCCGTCGCCGACGAAGACATAACCGGTGCCCCACACCGTCTTGATGTAGCGCGGCTTGGCAGGATCCGGTTCGATCAGACGCCGCAATCGCAGCACCTGTACGTCGACGCTGCGGTCGGTTGCATCGTGATCGCGACCATGCGCCAATTCCA
>DASQAE010000219.1:0-1689 GCA_035635915.1 Burkholderiaceae bacterium
TCGGCGTCGAGCACCTTGTTCCAATGGTTGAGATCGCGGAACAGGAACGGCGCGTCGATGAACGGCGCCGCTTTCGAGAAGGTCGACATGTGCGCCGGCGAGACGATGCCGTAGTCGACCGCCTTGCCCTGCGCCATGTACTCGAAATACTGCTTCTCGAGGCCGAGCTCGGAGTTCTTGTGCAGCACGAAGTTGATGGGCTTGCCGTAGTACTTCTTGACCAGTTCCTCGAACCGCACCAGCCCTCTGGTGAAAACGTGGTCGTCGTTGAACTGCACGGCGCCGTGCAGCGTGATGGTCTGCGCGGCGGCGGGCCGTGCGACGGTTGCGGCCAATCCAGCAGCAGCAAGGCGGGTAACGAACTCTCGGCGTTGCATTAGGCGTCTCCTTGTTAGTGCGCCGGTGCAGGCCCGGCTTCCTTGACGGTGATGCGCCACAACGTGCGCGCATCGCTCGGATCGGTCAGCGTCGCCGCGTGCAGCAGCGACGCGTTGTCCCACACCACGACGTCGCCGACGCCGTAGCCGAGGCGGCATTGATATTTCTGCTGCGTGGCGTGCTGTTTCAGTTCGTCGAGCAACGCGCGCGCCTCGTCGTCCGGCAGACCTTCGATTCCGAACGAGCTGCCGGACACGGCATACAGCGCCACGCGGCCGGTGACCGGATGGCGGCGTGCGATCCGGTGCCGCACCCATTGCATCTTCAGGTCCTGCTCCGCCGACAGCACGGAGGCGACGGTGCGCGAGGTCGGATCGAGATCGTCGCGATTGCCGTAGCGATGGAGGGCGACCAGTGGCTCGATCTGCGCCTTCATGCTTGACGACAGATCGTCGTACGCGGCGTACTGGTTGGCGAACAGCGTGTCGCCGCCATTTTTGGGCACCTCGATCGAATAGAGCAGCGTCGCGCGCGCCGGCACGTCGAGGTAGGAATAGTCGGTGTGGAAGTAGGTGCCGGCGTCGGCGAGGCCGATCGGCTTGCCGTCGCGCTGCACGTTCGAGAGGATGAGGATGTCGGCGTTCTCGGGGTGATGGAACTGCTCGATCACGTGCGGTTCCGGCGGCCCGAAACGCTTTGCAAACGCGTGGAACTGCGCCGGGCTCAACCTCTGGCCGCGCAGCACCAGCAACTGGCCCGCGAAGAATGCGCGACTGACGTGCTGCCACTGCGCTTCAGCGAGCGGTTGGCTGATGTCGACGTCATAGGTCTGCAGACCAAAGTCGTCGGCGAGCTTGGTAAAGGAAGGTGCGCGCGAATCCGGCCCGTGCGCAGCGCTACGGGCAGCCATTCCCATGACGACCCGTCTCCCCCGTGTCACCCTGGAATTGGCCAGAAGGTACAGTGGTCTGACCAATTTCGGCAAGGTCTGCCGCGTCATTCCCGGTCAGTTCATTCCCTCCCCTGCGAAGCGAGCGGGGGAGCCATTCTCGAACATCTGCTTGCGCCCCCACCCCATCAACAGTGGCGCGCTGGCAGGCGCACCACGCGCGCGGGGGAGGGAGATAGGGTGAATCTTCACGCCCATGGCGCCTTTGCCGTGCGCAAAACGATCGGAACAAGGTTGCCCACCTGTTCCCGAAGCTCATCATGCCAAGCGCCGCCAGCAGCTCCAGACTTTCGTTCGATCCGACCTACGCAGCGCTCGCGCTGACAACCCTGCTCTGGTCCAGCAATTTCGTGATCGGGCGC
>DASQAE010000220.1:0-1528 GCA_035635915.1 Burkholderiaceae bacterium
ACATCACGAACCACGCCGGGTCCTCGACAAACACCGTATCGCCCGGCGCCACGAAGTGGCGCGCGACCAGATCGACGCCCTGCGTAACGCCGCAGGTGGTCACGATCTGCGCCGGGTTCGCGGCGATGTCGAATTGCGTCAGGCGGCGTGCAAGCTGCTCACGCAGCGGCAGGTGGCCATGCGGAACGCCGTATGAAAGCAATCCATCGCCGCGCACGCGTCCCACCGCGCGCACCGCCGCGCCGACCAGTTCGCTATCGAGCCATGCGGGTGGCAACAAGCCTGCTCCCGGATGATCGGTGGCCGGCGCTTGGCGCAGCATGCTGCGCAAGAGCCAGACGACATCGAGCGTGCCGCCGGCAAGCGCCGGTTGCGCCGGTGCGCTGGGCGCTTTGGCAACGCGTTCCGCGCACACGTAAAAACCGGAGCCACGCCGCGATTCGATCTGTCCGGCGGCAATCAAACGATCGTAGGCATCGACCACCGTGGAACGGCTCACCGCCTCTGCAACCGCAAACGTGCGGATCGACGGCAGTCGCGTGCCCGGCTTCAACGCGTGTTGTTCGATGCGTAACGCGACTCGCGCCGCGAGTTGATCCGCCAGCGTGCGTGCCGCTGGCAGTGGCGCAATGGTGGCGGTCGCATCAAGCGGCATGGCGAGGTGGCATGCTGATTCCGGCAGGCCAGTTGGTCGAATTATCAGGCTAACTGTACTGCCACTGTACTGCACTTCGAGCGTAAAGTGGCGTCCTTCCCGCTGTCTGAGTCGCCGATGCTGCCTGCGCTTGCCGCCATCGAATCCGCCGCCGCACTGGTGCACCGGCATATGCCGCCGACGCCGCAATACTGCTGGCCGCTGCTGGCCCAGCGCCTGGGCGCCGAAGCGTGGGTCAAGCATGAGAACCACACCCCGGTCGGCGCATTCAAGCTGCGCGGCGGCTTGGTGTACGTCGACGCACTGAAGCAGCGCGAACCGAATTGCCGCGCCCTGGTCGCCGCCACGCGCGGCAACCATGGGCAGTCGATCGGGCTGGCCGCCCGCCTGCATGGCATCGCTGCCACCATCTACGTTCCTCGCGGCAACAGCGTCGAGAAGAACACCGCCATGCGCGCGCTTGGCGCGGAACTGATCGAGCACGGATCGGACTTCCAGGCCGCGCGCGAGGAAGCAGCGCGGCGTGCGAGCGCCAGCGGCGCGCACTTTGTGCCCGCGTTTCACGCTGACCTGGTGCGCGGCGTCGCCACCCTCTGGCTCGAATTCTTTCGCAGCGTGCCGGCCCTCGATGTCGTGTTCGTTCCCATCGGCCAGGGTTCCAGCATCAACGCCTGCGTGGCGGTACGCAACGCGCTCGGATTGGCCACGCGCATCGTTGGTGTCGTGTCGGCGCACGCACCGTGTTATGCCCTGTCGTTTGCGGCCGGCCGTGTCGTCGAAGCACCGGTCACGACCTTGCTCGCCGATGGGCTCGCGTGCCGGCTTCCCGACCAGGCGGCGCTCGATGTGATCCTTGCCAACGTCGATGAGATC
>DASQAE010000221.1:0-13678 GCA_035635915.1 Burkholderiaceae bacterium
CGCCGGAGATGGTGGAGCGGCTGCTGCGCCCATTCGAGCGCGGCGATGCTGCGCGCAGCGAAGCGCGCGGAGCGGGTCTTGGACTTGCGATCGTCGAGCGCATTGCACGCCTGCACCGGGGCGAGCTGCGCCTGCTTGCGAATCGGCCACACGGCCTGCGCGTCGAGTTGCGCCTACCCGCGCAAGCGGCCCCGACAACTTGATCAATCCCGCAGCAGCACGACCGCCTGCGCCGCAATTCCTTCGCCGCGACCGGTAAAACCCAGCCGTTCGGTTGTCTTGCCCTTGATGTTCACGGCGCCGGGGTCGAGCGCCAGATCGTGCGCAATCGCCGCGCGCATCGCATCGACGTACGGCGCGATCTTCGGTGACTGGGCAATCACGGTGCAATCCACATTTTCGACGTGCCAGCCCGCCTCGTTTACGCGGGCGACAACCCGGCGCAACAACGCACGACTGTCGGCGCCGCGCCAGCGCTCGTCGTCGTCTGGAAACATCTTGCCGATGTCGCCCAACCCCGCTGCGCCAAGTAGCGCGTCCGCGATCGCATGCAACAGCACATCGCCATCGGAGTGCGCGAGCAGCCCGCGCGCGTGATCGATCTCCACTCCGCCGAGCAGCAGCCGGCGGCCCGGTACGAGTGCATGCACGTCAAAACCGGTACCGACGCGCGCCTTCACGAGCAGCGCCCCTGCGCACGCAGGATCGCTTCGGCGAGCGGCCAATCGGAAGGAACCGTGACCTTGATATTCGTCGCCTGCCCCTCGACCAGACGCGGATATAGCTGCAAAGCCTCGATGGCGCCTGATTCGTCGGTGATGCTTTCGACGCCAGTGGTGGCGTTGGCTCCATCGAGCGCTCGAGCCAACAGACCCGCGCGAAACATCTGCGGTGTGACCGCTCGCCAAAGGCCATCGCGATCGACAGTCTCCGCTACACGCCCGCCTTGGGTGCGTTTGAGCGTATCGGCGACAGGTAGCGCCAACAGTCCGCCCACCTCGTCGGTCGCAAGAGCGTCGATCAAGTGCATCAGTTCCTCGCGCGCAAGACACGGGCGTGCCGCGTCGTGAACCAGTACCCAGTCGTCGTCCTCGATCCGCTGCATGGCGCGCATCACGCGCAATCCGTTGCGCACGCTGGCCGTGCGCGTTGCACCGCCGACCGAAGCGAAATCCAATCGCGCGCGCCGCGCCAGCTGGCGATGAGTGACATCGTCCGGCGCTACCACTACAAGGACGTGTTCGAGGTCCGGCGCGGCAAGCAGGGCGTCGACCGCATGCTCGAGCATTGTCTGCCCGCCCAAGCGGAAATACTGCTTGGGCACGCCGGGTCCCATGCGCAAGCCGCTGCCTGCGGCAGGAATCAGTGCGAACAAACGATCAGCCAAGGCCTGAACCGGAGCGAATTGCACTCGAGCCAAACCTATAATAGCCATGCGTCGGCGGCGGCTGGGCACCAGTCCGCCGCGAATTTTTTGTAGCGACGCTTTGCTGCACTTGGACACCCTCGCGCAAAAGCCGCTGGACCTTGCGCTGCCTGAGCTGGCAGAGGGGGAGCGTTTTGCCCTCGCACTGCCGCCGGGTTCCGGCGATTCGCTCCTGTTGGCGCGTTTTGTTGCCAAGGTCACACGCCGGGGGCAGCTGGTGGTCGTGGTGTGCGCCGACGCACTCAACGCGCAGCGCCTGGTCGAGGAGATTCCGTACTTCGACAGTGCGCTGACGGCGCGCCTCTTCCCGGACTGGGAGACGCTGCCGTACGACATCCTTTCGCCGCACCAGGACCTGGTTTCGCAGCGCCTCGAGGCGCTATATCGCCTGCTCAACCGCGAGCAGGCGGGTGGCGTCGACGTACTGGTGGTTCCCGCCACCACGGCGCTTTATCGCCTCGGGCCGCCTTCCTATGTCGCCGGACACACGTTCTTCTTTCGCCAGGGCGAGCGTCTGTCGGCCGATGCGCTGCGCACGCAGCTTGTCCTGGCCGGGTACCAGCACGTAACACAGGTAGTCGCGCCCGGCGAATTCTGTTTGCGCGGCGGATTGGTCGATCTTTTTCCGATGGGCTCGGCCCTGCCGTTCCGGCTCGATCTGCTCGACGAGTCCATCGAGTCGATCCGCACGTTCGATCCCGACACGCAGCGCAGCCTGTACTCGGTGCCCGACGTAAGGCTGCTGCCTGGGCGCGAGTTTCCGCTCGACGAGGCCACACGCGTGGCGTTTCGCACCCGTTGGCGCGAAGTGTTCGAGGGCGATCCAAGTCGCTCCAGCGTCTACAAGGACATGGGCAACGGCGTCGCAAGCGCGGGCATCGAGTACTACTTGCCGCTCTTCTTCGATCGGGCGGCAACGCTCTTCGACTACCTTGATGCGCGCACGACACTGGTGCTGCACGGCCCCGTAGAGGCAGCGTGTCAACGGTTCTGGACTGAGACATCGGACCGCTTTCGTTTCCTCGCGCGTGATCGCGAGCGTCCCTGCCTGCCTCCGGCCCAGCTCTTTCTGTCGACCGAAGAGTTTTTTGTTGCCGCAAAGTCATTCGCGCGGCTGGCACTGACCGAAGGGGAAGCGCCAGCGTTCGAGCGCATTCCCCCGCTCGCGGTCGAGCGCAAGCATGCTGATCCGATCACCGGGTTGCGTGCATTCGTCGCCGCCGCAACGTCGGCTGGCGGACGTGTTCTTCTGCTTGCCGATTCGGCAGGGCGGCGCGAAACGATCGCGCAGTTGCTGACTGAGCATCATCTGCCGCCCGCGGACAACGCCGATTTCGCCGCGTTCGTGGCCAGCGATGCACCGCTCGCGCTCGGCGTTGCGCCGCTGCACGGCGGCTTCTCGTTGCGCGACCCTCCACTGCATCTGGTCACCGAAACCGAACTCTATGCAGCGAGTCCACGACGCCAGCGCAATCGCGGCCGCGAACGTGCCTCCAACGTCGAAGCGATGGTGCGCGACCTCGCCGAGCTGCGCATCGGCGATCCGGTCGTACACGTGGAACATGGCATTGGCCGTTATCTCGGCCTCGAATCCCTCGATCTCGGCTACGGCCAGGCCGAGTTCCTGCACTTGCAATACGCTAACGACACCAAGTTGTACGTGCCGGTAGCGCAGTTGCACCTGATCTCGCGCTACAGCGGCGCTGACCCGGATTCCGCACCCCTGCACCAACTCGGATCGGGCGACTGGGAGAAGGCGCGCCGCAAGGCGGCCAAGCAGGTGCGCGACACCGCCGCTGAGCTGCTGAACCTCTACGCCGTGCGTGCAGCCCGCAAAGGCCACGCGTTCGACTTCAAGCCGGGCGACTACGACGCGTTCGCGGAGGGATTCGAGTTCGAAGAGACTCCCGACCAGCACGCCGCAATCGAGGCGGTGTTAAAGGACATGCGCGCCGGTTTTCCGATGGACCGGCTGGTATGTGGCGACGTCGGCTTCGGCAAGACCGAGGTCGCGCTGCGCGCCGCGTTTGTCGCGGTCGCTGCAGGCAAGCAGGTCGCCGTGCTTTGCCCGACGACCCTGCTGGCCGAACAACACACGCAGACGTTTCGCGATCGTTTTGTCGATTGGCCGGTCGTGATCGAGGAGCTGTCGCGTTTTCGCACCGCGAAGGAAGTGACGGCCGCGATTGCCGGCCTCAATGCCGGCACCATCGACATCGTCATCGGCACCCACAAGCTGCTCACGCCCGAGTTGCGCTTCGACCGACTCGGGCTGGTCATCATCGACGAGGAACACCGCTTCGGCGTGCGCCAGAAGGAGCGCCTGAAGGCGCTGCGCGCCGAGGTCGACGTCCTGACGCTTACCGCAACCCCGATCCCGCGCACCCTCGCGATGTCGATGGAAGGCATCCGCGAGTTCTCGGTCATCGCTACAGCGCCGCAGCGGCGCCTGGCCATCAAGACGTTCGTGCGCCGTGAAAGTCCGTCATTGATGCGCGAGGCCTGCCTGCGCGAGCTCAAGCGCGGTGGCCAGATCTACTTTCTGCACAATGAAGTCGAAACCATCCAGAACCGGCGGGCGCGTACCGCCGAGTTGGTTCCCGAGGCACGCATCGAGGTCGCGCACGGTCAGATGCCCGAACGCGAGCTCGAGCGGGTCATGCGCGACTTCTATCAGCAGCGCTTCAACCTGCTTTTGTGCACGACCATCATCGAGACCGGCATCGACGTGCCGACCGCCAATACGATCGTGATCCATCGTGCGGACAAGTTCGGACTGGCCCAGCTGCACCAGTTGCGCGGTCGCGTCGGCCGCTCGCACCACCAGGCCTATGCCTACCTGCTGGTTCCCGATGAAGACGCGCTCACCAAGAATGCCCAGAAGCGATTGGAGGCGATCCAGAATCTCGATGAACTTGGCAGCGGCTTTTACCTGGCGATGCACGACCTCGAAATACGCGGCGCGGGCGAGGTGCTTGGCGAGTCGCAGTCCGGCAACATGCAAGAGGTCGGGTTCGAGCTCTACACGCGCATGCTCAACGCCGCGGTGCGTGCGCTGCGCTCAGGCAAGGAGCCGGACCTGCTCGCCCCGCTGGCAGCGGTGACCGAGATCAACCTGCACGTTCCCGCACTGCTGCCGCCCGACTACGTCAACGACGTACACCAGCGACTTTCGCTCTACAAGAAACTCGCCACCTGCGATGAAGAAGAGGAACTTTTCCGCCTGCAGGAGGAGCTGGTGGATCGATACGGCAAGCTGCCGGATGCCGCGCGCAGCCTGATCGAAACGCATCGGCTGCGCCTGACCGCCGAACATATCGGCGTGAAGAAGATCGATGCTTCCAACGAGGCGATTGTGATCACCTTCGTTCCCAATCCGCCGCTCGACGGACGGCGCCTGATCGAGTTGCTCCAGCGCGAAAAGAACATGCGCATGCAAGGACCGGAAAAACTGCGTATCGCTGCCCAGACGCCCAACCTCGACGCTCGCCTGCAAATGCTGCGGCTGGTCTTCAAGGCGCTGCAACCCGCCGCTGCCGCGACTTGATGGATCTCGTCATTCAGTCTTCCGACCTGCCCACGGACGCCGTCCAGGCTTTCAAGGTGGCTTGCGTTGCGCGCCGCGTGCGGCGCAAGTTGAATGCAGCTCGCCTGCTCGATATCCAGGACGACGCGGATACCCGCAAGGCCGCGGCGGCGCTCGGCAAGTACTGGAAATGTGATTGCGCGTTCGTGCCTCCGACCCTCGCGCTCGCCGACTTCCGCGTGCTTGCGGTGGACATGGACTCCACGCTCATCACGATCGAGTCGCTGGACGAACTGGCCGCGTTTGCGGGCAGGGGCGCTGAGGTGGCCGCGCTCACGAAGGCAGCGATGCGCGGCGAGATCACGGACTACGGCGCCAGTTTGCGCAAGCGTGTTGCCCTGCTCAAGGGCGTCGACGCAACGTTGCTCGAGCGTGTGTACGACGAGAAACTTCGACTATCGCCCGGCGCGGAAGGACTTGTCACAACCTGCCAAGGTGCAGGCCTGCACATCCTGCTCGCCACCGGCGGCTTTGATTTTTTTGCCAGCCGGTTGCAGGCGCGCCTGAAGCTCGATTCGATCTGGTGCAACCGGCTGGTTTTTGCCGACGGCAAACTCACGGGTGACGTGATCGGCCCCGAAGGCGCGGACATCGTCGACGCAGAAGGAAAAGCGCACGCGCTGCGCGCCGCGTGCGCAGCGCTCGGCTGCCCGACCGCGCAAGCGATTGCGATCGGCGATGCCGCCAACGATCTCAGGATGCTCGGCCTGGCAGGCCTTTCAGTCGCGTACCGGGCAGCGCCGATCGTGCAGAAGCACACCGCACAAGCGCTCGATTTCACGTCGCTCGACGGCGTGCTCGAGTGGTTCGCCGCCGAGCAATAAGCAGTCGAGCGCCGCGCTGGCGGCGCTACAGGCGCTCGAAGATGGCGGCGATACCCTGCCCTCCGCCGATGCACATGGTCACCAGCCCGTAACGCCCATTGGTTCGTTGCAACTCGTAGATCGCCTTGGTCGCGATGATGGCGCCCGACGCTCCGATCGGGTGGCCAAGGGAAATACCGCTGCCGTTTGGATTGACTTTCGCCGGATCGGCGCCGAGATCCTTCATCACCGCACAGGCCTGGGCCGCAAACGCCTCGTTGGCTTCGATCACGTCCATCTGCTCGATGGTCAGATCGGCTTTTTGCAACGCGCTGCGGCTCGCCGGCACCGGTCCAATGCCCATGTACTTCGGGTCTACGCCGGCGTGGCCATAACTCACGAGCCGCGCGAGTGCCTTGATGCCGCGCCGTTCCGCGACCGTTCTTTCCATCAGCACCAGCGCGCCGGCGCCATCGTTGAGACCCGACGCGTTGCCCGCCGTAACGGTGCCGTTTTCCTTCGCAAAAGCGGGCCGAAGCTTGGCCAGGTCAGCGAGCGTCGCATCGTGGCGCACGTGCTCGTCGGTATCGAAGGTGACCTCGCCTTTTTTGCCCTTGGTGACGATGGGCAGGATCTGGCTCTTGAAGCGACCCTCCTTGATTGCGGTCGATGCGCGGCGATGGCTTTCGAGCGCAAGCTGGTCCTGCTGCTCGCGCGAGATGCTCCACTTGGCGGCGACATTTTCCGCCGTCACGCCCATGTGGATGTTGTGGAATGGATCGTGCAGCGCTGCGACCATCATGTCGACGATCTTGGCGTCGCCCATGCGCGTGCCCCAGCGCCCACCGGGGATCGCATACGAACCGCGCGACATGGATTCGGCGCCGCCGCCGATCGTTATTTCCGCGTCGCCGAGCACGATCGTCTGCGCCGCCGAGATCACAGCCTGCAGGCCACTGCCGCACAGCCGGTTCAAGGTCAGGCAAGGCGCGCCTTCGCGCACGCCGCCTTCGAGCGCCACCACGCGCGAAAGGTACATATCGCGCGGCTCGGTGTGGACGACGTTGCCGAACACGACGTGTCCGACCTCGTTGCCGTTGACCGCGGCGCGCGCAAGCGCCTCGCGCACGACCGCCGCACCAAGTTGAGTTGGTGGCACATCCTTCAGGCTGCCGCCGAAGGTTCCGATCGCGGTCCTGACCGCGCTGACAACAACGACTTCTCGCATAATGCTGCCCCCTGCCAAATCCGAACCGGTCATAGTCCAGCGGCGACGATAGCCCATCAGCATCGTCACCGCTTGACGTGAATCAGGTTGCAGTGATCGCGCTGTGATTCGTCTGCTTTCTGCCGTTCCTGCGACGGCGCTCGCGCTTGGCGCGGTTGCGCTGTGGAGCCTGCTCGCCTTGCTGGCGGTGCGGCTCGTGGGCGTGCCGCCATTTCTTCTGCTGGGGCTTTCTCTTGGCGGGGCGGGCCTGCTCGCGCTGCCGTCGTGGCGCGCGTGGCGTGTGGGTGCCGCGACATTGCTGCTCGGCATCTATGGACTGTTCGGCTTTCACCTCCTGCTGTTCATGGCGTTGCGCCGCGCGCCTGCCGTCGAGGCCAATCTTGTGAACTACCTCTGGCCGCTGCTGATCGTGGTGCTCGCACCGTGGATCCTGCCGGGCATTCGTTTGACGTGGAGGCACGTGATCGCCGTGACACTCGGTTTGGTTGGCGCGGCATTGCTCATCACCGGCGGCCGTTGGACACTTTCGAGCGACTATTGGCAGGGCTACTCGCTGGCGGCTGGCTCGGCGTTCGTCTGGGCAACGTATTCACTGCTGACGCGCCGCGTCGGCAACTTTCCGACTGCCACCGTCGGGCTGTTTTGCCTTGCTTCCGGAGTGCTCGCCCTGTTTTGCCACGCAATGCTCGAGCCACGTTTTATTCCGACAGCCGGCCAGGGAGTCTTGATCGCGCTGCTGGCGATCGGCCCGATGGGAGCTGCATTTTTTCTTTGGGACGCTGCGCTGAAGCGCGGCGATCCGCGCACCATCGGGGCACTGGCCTATCTGACGCCGTTGGGCTCGACGCTGTGTCTACTCGCCGCCGGAGTAGGCACGCTGACGCCGGCAATCGGCGCCGCAGCGCTGCTCATAATCGGGGGCGCCGTGCTTGGCGCAGCGCGCCGCTGATCGCGTTCGCCTAAACGACGACGGCGTGCAGATCGTGCGCGTCGCTCGCTTCAATGCGCACGTCGAAGAACTCGCCCGGCTTCAGGCGCGGATCCGCAGCGACGTAAACCAGGCCGTCGATCTCCGGTGCATCCGCGGCGGAACGCGCAACGCCGCCTCGGGCTGAAACGGAGTCGACGAGGATGCGCTGCCGGCTGCCGACCTTGTGCTTCAGGCGCGCGCGCGAAATTTCCTCCTGCACATGCATGAAACGCGCGCGCCGCTCTTCCCTCACAGCGTCCGGCACTGGATCCGGCAGCGAGTTGGCCGCGGCCCCGTCGACCGGCGAGTAGGCGAAGCAACCAACGCGATCCAGCTGCGCTTCTCGCAGGAAGTCGAGCAGGTACTCGAACTGCGCCTCGGTTTCACCGGGAAAACCCGCAATGAACGTGGATCGAATCGTGATGTCGGGACAGACGGCACGCCACGCCCGGATCCGATCGATGTTCTTCTCGCCCGACGCCGGGCGCTTCATTCGCCTGAGCACGTCCGGGTGCGCATGCTGGAACGGCACGTCGAGGTAAGGCAATACCTTTCCCTCGGCCATCAACGGAATGATCTCGTCCACGTGCGGATACGGATAAACATAATGCAGGCGCACCCAGGGCGCTGCGCCGGCTTCGAGGCGAGCCAGTTCCTTGACCAGCTCCGTCATGCGGGTTCGGACCGGACGTCCGTTGACGAAGTCATGGCGGTACTTGACGTCGACGCCGTACGCGCTCGTGTCCTGCGAAATGACGAGAATTTCGCGTACGCCCTGCTTGACCAGGTTTTCGGCCTCGCGCACGACCTCGCCGATGGGCCGCGAGACAAGATCGCCACGCATCGAGGGGATGATGCAGAAGCTGCAGCGATGGTTGCAGCCCTCGGCGATCTTCAAATACGCGTAGTGGCGCAGCGTGAGTTTGATGCCCGCCGGTGGCACCAGGTCCGTAAATGGATCGTGCGGCCGCGGCAGATGCGAGTGAACGTGCGCCATCACCTCGTCCGGCGCATGCGGCCCGGTCACCGCAAGCACCTTCGGATGCACCTTGGCGACGAAGTTCGCCTCGCCCTCCCGCTTGGCGCCGAGGCAGCCGGTGACGATCACCTTGCCGTTTTCAGCCAGCGCCTCGCCGATCGCATCAAGCGATTCCTGTACCGCGCTGTCGATGAAACCGCAGGTGTTGACGACAACCAGGTCGGCATCCGTGTACGTGGCGCTGATCGTGTAGCCCTCGGCACGCAACTGCGTGACGATGCGCTCCGAATCGACCAGCGCCTTGGGGCAACCCAGCGAGACAAATCCGACCGCGGGCACGCCCTTGCGGGCGGCCAGCCTTTGCGGCCGCCGCCGGGACGAGATAGCCGACATGGAACTGCGCGCTGCGGGCTGCTTACTTCTTGGGCTCGCCGGGACCCTGCGCGCCAAAGGGAAACGTGTTGAACATCGAGCGCGCCTGGTTCTGCATGTTCTCCTGCATCTGCACGAACAGGTTTTTCGATTGCTCGATGTAGTTGGCCATCATCGACTGGATCATCGGCGCCTGCATGTTGACGAACTGCGCCCACATGTCGGGGCCGATCTTGTTGGAGTCGTAAAACGCCTTGCTTTGCTCCTGCAGCTTCTTCTGGATGTCGATGAATGCCTGCACGTTCTTCTCCAGGTACGACCCCATCATGCCCTGCATGACATTGCCGTAGCTGCGGATGATCTGCGACAGCACCGGCGGCGTGAACATCGGCATGCCGGCTTGTTCTTCTTCCAGGATGATCTGCAGCAGGATCTGGCGCGTCAGGTCATCATTGCTCTTTGCATCGATGACCTGGAATTCTTCTTGTTCCAGGACGAGTTGTTTCACATCGGCCAGGGTGATGTAGGTGCTCGTCTGCGTGTCGTAGAGCCGTCGGTTGGGATACTTCTTGATCAGGCGCGTGGCCATGCGTGAACACCTCGTGCGCCCGTCGCAGTCCTGCTTGGGGCGGTTCTTGAATTGGCGAAGGGTTCATTCTATAGCCCGAAACCCGCGCTAATGCACGCGGGCCTGCGGGCCTACCTAGACCCCGCCGGCTGCCGACTTCGCCGCCTATCTCACAAGGCCGGCCGGACGCGGTCCGTGCGAAGCACGGACCGCGGTTCCCTATCCCATGTGTAAGCCGCCGTTGACGCTGAAGTCGGCGCCCGTCGCGAAGCCGGCGTCATCGGTGGTGAGCCAGCCGCAGATCGACCCGATCTCCTCGGCCTTGCCGAGCCGCTTGACCGGGATCGTCTGGATGATCTTTTCGCGCACGTCCTCGCGCACGGCCATCACCATATCGGTGCCAATGTAGCCGGGTGAAACCGTATTGACGGTGACGCCCTTGCTTGCCACTTCCTGTGCCAGCGCCATCGTGAACCCATGCATGCCGGCTTTGGCGGCCGAGTAGTTGGTCTGACCAAACTGCCCTTTTTCGCCGTTGACGGATGAGATGTTGATGATGCGGCCCCAACCCTTGTCGAGCATGCCGTCGATCACCTGCTTGGTGACGTGAAACAGGCTGTTCAGATTGGTGTCCATCACCGATTTCCAGTCGTCGAGGGACATCTTGCGAAAAACACCGTCGCGCGTGATGCCGGCGTTGTTCACCAGGATGTCGACCACGCCGTGCTCGGCCTTGACTTTGTCGAACGCGACCTTGCTCGACTCCCATTCCGAAACGTTGCCTACGGACACGAGAAAGTTGTAGCCGTCTTTTTTCTGTGCTGCGATCCACTTCGCGTGGTCACGCGTCGGTCCGCAACCCGCCACCACCTTGTAGCCCAGGTCGTGGAACTTGCGGCAGATCGCCGTGCCGATGCCACCCATGCCGCCGGTGACGTATGCGAGCTTGCTCATCGTTGTCTCCTTGCCAGTTGAGTGCTGCTCAGCGTTCCACCGCCAATGCCACGCCCATGCCCCCGCCGATGCAAAGCGACGCGAGGCCCTTTTTTGCGCCACGCCGCTGCATCTCGTGCAACAGGCTCACCAGGATGCGACAACCCGAGGCGCCGATCGGGTGTCCGAGCGCGATCGCTCCGCCGTTGACGTTGATCTTCGACGTATCCCAGCCCATTTCCTTGTTGACGGCGCAGGCCTGCGCTGCAAACGCCTCGTTGATCTCCATCAGGTCGAGATCGCTGGGCTTCCAATCGGCCTTCGCCAGCGCTCTCTTGGAAGCAGGAACCGGGCCCATGCCCATGATCTTCGGGTCGACGCCGGTGGTCGCGAACGACTTGATGCGTGCGATTGGTGTCAAGCCAAGCGCTTTCGCGCGCGCCTCCGACATCACGAGCACGGCCGCGGCGCCGTCGTTAATGCCGGACGCGTTGCCCGCGGTGACCGTCCCTTCCTTGTCGAACGCCGGTTTCAGACCACTGAGGGCTTCGGCACTGGTCTTCTTGTTGATGAACTCGTCGGCGTCGAAGGCGATCGGATCACCCTTTTTCTGCGGGATCATCACCGGCACGATCTCCGCCTTGAAGCGACCAGCGTCCTGCGCGGCGGCGGCCTTCTGTTGCGAGGCGAGCGCGAGAGCGTCCTGCTGGCCGCGATCGATGCCGTATTGCTTCGCCACGTTTTCCGCGGTGATTCCCATGTGGTACTTGTTGTAGACGTCCCACAGGCCATCGACGATCATCGAATCGATCATCTTGACGTCGCCCATGCGGAAACCGTCGCGCGAATTCATCAGCACGTGCGGCGCCAGGCTCATGTTCTCCTGCCCGCCCGCGACCACGATCTCGGCGTCGCCGTTGTCGATCGCCTGCGCGGCCAGCATGACCGCCTTGAGCCCCGAGCCGCAGACGACGTTGATGGTCATTGCTGGTACCGATACCGGGATGCCGGCCTTGATCAACGCCTGGCGCGCGGGATTCTGACCAGAGCCCGCGGTCAGCACCTGACCCATGATGACTTCATCGACCTGCTCCGGCTTCACGCCGGCGCGTTTCAGCACTTCGCTGATGACGATCGCGCCCAGCTCAGGTGCAGGCACCTTTGCGAGCGTTCCACCGAACTTGCCGATTGCGGTGCGCGCAGCCGCAACGATCACTGCATTGCTCATGATTCCTCCTAAGCCTTCTCTTTCACATACCGGCCGGGCGCCGGCTCAATGGGAACGTACTTCTCGCTACCAAGCTTGCGTGCCGCTGTTTCGCCGCAACCAAAAGGCCGCAGCCAACGGTCCCAGTCCGTCCACCAGCTCCCTGCCTGCTCGTTGGCGTTGGCAAGCCAGGCTTCGCTATTGGCGGGCATCCCGCCGTCGGGCGAAGTCCAGAAACTGCGCTTGTTCTTGGTGGGTGGATTGATGGTCCCGGCGATATGGCCGCTCGCGCCAAGAACAAAACGAACGCTGCCGGGTCCGTCCCCGGGCAGCAGCCGCGCGGACGCATAGGCTGCCTTCCAGGGAACGATGTGATCTTCCTTCGCCGCGAACACGTATGCCGGAACCTGGATCCGGTTCAGATCGATGCGTTCGCCGCAGCAACTGAGCTTGCCGGGGATGCGAAGATTGTTCTCCAGATACATGTTGCGCAGGTACCAGCAGTACATGGGTCCGGGCAGATTGGTCGAGTCCCCGTTCCAGTAAAGCAAGTCGAATGCCGGCGGCGCTTTGCCCTCGAGATAGTTGCTGACGACGTAGTTCCACACCAGATCGTTGGCGCGCAAACTGGAAAAGGTGTTGGCCAGCTCGAGTCCCGGCATGAGGCCGCCGCCTCCAATCGTCTTCTCGCGCATGCGCACGTGTGCATCGTCGACGAAGATATCGAGCACGCCCGAGTCCTCGAAATCGAGCAGCGCGGTCAGCATGGTGAGGCTGGTGACGGGGTTATCGCCGCGTGCCAGCATGACGGCGAGCGCCGCGGCAATGATGGTCCCGCCAACACAGAAACCCAGGGCGTTGACCTGCTTTTCGCCGGCGATTTGACGGGCCACGTTGATCGCGGCGATGGGGCCGAGTTCGAGATAGTCGTCCCAGGTGGCGGTGCGCTCCGCTTCGTGCGGATTTTTCCAGGACACGACAAAAACCGTGTTGCCCTGTGCGACCGCATGGCGGATGAACGAGTTCTCGGGCTGCAGGTCGAGAATGTAGTACTTGTTGATGCACGGCGGAACCATGACGAACGGACGCTTGTGGACCTGCTCCGTGAGCGGCGCATATTGAATCAATTGCATCAACGCGTTTTCATACACCACTGCGCCCGTGCTGGTAGCGACGTTGCGACCGACCTCGAACGCCGCTTCGTCGGTCTGAGTGATCTTGCCTTTGCCGATGTCCTTCAGCAGGTTGGTCAACCCGGCCGTGAGGCTCTCGCCCTTGGTGGCCAGCATGCGTTCCTGTGCCTGCGGATTGAGGGCAAGGAAATTCGACGGCGACGCCGCATCCACCCACTGCGATACGGCGAATTTCACGCGCTGCCGCGTCTTGCGATCCGCCGCGACGCTTTCCGCGAGCTGGTTCATGAATTCCGCGTTCAGCAGGTACGCGCGCGCATAGAACGAAGCCCAAGAGCTCTTTTGCCATGCCGCGTCTGAAAAGCGGTTGTCGCGGATCGGTTCGGCGGATTTCTCCGGGTGCGCCACAAAATCCTGCCAGAGCGCGTTCAAGCGTCGAACGTACGACTGCTGCAAATCGAGCATGCGCTCAG
>DASQAE010000222.1:0-3625 GCA_035635915.1 Burkholderiaceae bacterium
GCGTCGCCGCGGCGCGACCACTCGTTGCGGCTTCTCTGCCGCCACCGGTGCCGCGCCCATCACCGCGTGCAGCGCTGCGACGCATTTTTTCGCGAGGTGTTCGACCAGGATGCGGCGCAGGCGCTCGCCGTCGCGCTTTTCCAGCGCAACCAGCATCTGCTCATGCTCCGCCAAGGCGGCGTCCCACTTTGCACGATCGAAGTTGGAGCGGAAGCGCAACGCGTGCAGGCGCGCATTGACGGTGCGATAGACCTGGGTCAACACGGGATTACGCGCGGCTTCGTTGATGCGTTCGTGGATGGCGCGATTGAGCCGGTAATAACCCGGAAGGTCGCGCCGCCGATGGCACGCGGCCATCTGCCGATGCAAGTCCTTGAGCTGCGCCAGCTCCGCCGCGGTGATGTGGCGGCAGGCAAGCTGCCCGGACAGCCCTTCCAGCGCGCCCATCACGTCGAAGGTGTGCACGACCTCGTCGCGCCCCATCTTCACCACTTGCGCGCCGCGGTTCGGCAGCAAGGCAATCAGTCCTTCGGTTGCCAGCACCTTGAACGCCTCGCGCAACGGCGTGCGCGAGATGTGCAGCTCTGCGCACAGCAGGCGCTCGTTCAGTCGTGTACCCGGTGCCAGCTGCCCTTCGATGATCAGATCGCGCAGGCGCGCCGCCACCGCTTCATGCAGCACCTGGCGATCGATCGGCAGCGCAAGGCGCGCGCCCGCCAGAGATGCAACCAGGCCATCGGGGTTTTCCATTGAGTCGTTTCCCATCACATGCCTGGATGACATGGCGCGCTTGCCCGTCATCCGCGGTTAGCATACTGTATACAAAATGCATTCTTCAAGTGAGGTCGCATGCAGCGCCTGAACTCGCATCCCAGTGGCCGTCACTTCCTGCAGATCCCGGGCCCGACCAACGTGCCGGATCGCATCCTGCGTGCGATCGACCATCCCACCATCGATCACCGCGGCCCGGAGTTCCAGGCGCTCGCCAAGAAGGTGCTGGCGGAGCTGCGACCGATCTTTCAGACCCGTTGTCCGGTGGTGATCTACCCCGCCTCAGGCACCGGCGCCTGGGAAGCGGCGCTCGTCAACACGCTTTCACCCGGTGATACGGTGCTGATGTGCGAAACCGGCCACTTCGCTTTGTTGTGGAAAAAAATGGCCGAAAAACTCGGGCTCAATCCGATCTTTCTCGGCGGGTTCGAGGAAGGCAGCTGGCGCCGTGGCGCCGATTCCGGCGCCATCGAGGCGCGCCTGGCACAGGACACGCCGCGCACGATCAAGGCGGTGTGTGTGGTGCATAACGAAACCTCGACCGGCGCCACGTCGGACATCGCAGCGGTGCGGCGCGCGCTCGATCGCACGCACCATCCTGCCCTGCTTCTGGTGGACACGATTTCGTCGCTCGGCTCGATCGACTACCGGCACGACGAATGGGGCGTCGATGTCACCGTCGCGGGCTCGCAAAAAGGATTGATGCTGCCGCCGGGGCTGTCGTTCAACGCCGTCAGCGACAAGGCGCGTACAGCGGCGAAAAATTCGAAGCTGCCGAAGTCCTTCTGGAGCTGGGACGAAATGCTGGAGGCGAACAGCAAGGGATTTTTCCCGTACACGCCGAGCACCAACCTGCTTTATGGTCTTGCCGAAGCGATCGACATGCTGCAGGAAGAGGGCCTCGCGCACGTTTTCGCGCGCCACGCACGCCATGCGGAAGCGACGCGGCGCGCGGTCACCGCGTGGGGCCTGGAGATCCTGTGCGAGGTCGCTACCGAGCGCAGCAATGCGTTGACGGCGGTGATGATGCCGAAGGACAACACCGGCAAAGCCTACGACGCCGATCGGCTGCGCGGCATCATCCATGCCAACTTCAACATGTCGCTTGGCCAGGGCTTGAGCAAACTGGCCGGCTGGCTGTTTCGTATCGGCCATCTGGGCGATTTCAACGACCTGACTCTCGCAGGAACCCTTGCGGGCGTCGAAATGGGCCTCGGCCTTGCCGGCGTGCCGCATCGGGCCGGTGGCGTGCAAGCGGCAATCAGTTATCTGCGCGACACGGCGCTCGCGCATACAAACGAATTGCGCAAACGCAAGGCGGCGTGAAGGTGCGGCCGCAGCTCGTTGCTCTTGTTTTGACGATCGGGAAGACGATGGATTCAAGCGATTACAGGAAACGCAAACGCCGCACGCTGACGTATCTGGGTGCAGCCCTCCTCGTCTGCTCCGTAGCGCCGCAACTGGCGCTGGCGCAGGCGTGGCCTACCCGGCCGATCCGGCTGCTGGTCGGTTTTGCACCGGGCGGCGGCACTGACATCGTCGCGCGTTCGCTTGCGCCCAAGATGTCGGAAGTACTCGGCCAGCAGATCGTGGTCGAGAACCGTCCGGGCGCAGCCGGGACGATCGCCGCTGACCTGACTGCAAAGGCACCGTCCGACGGCTACACATTGCTGATGGGGCACTCGAATTCGAATGCGATCGCGCCCTTCGTGTTTGCAAAGCTGCCTTACGACGCCGCGAGCGACTTCTCGACGATCACCTACATCGGATACGTGCCGAATGTGCTGGTGGTGCATCCCTCGGTGCCGGCGAAATCGGTCGCAGAGCTGATCGAACTTGCCAAGGCGAAACCCGGCATCTACACCTACGCATCGTCCGGCGTCGGCAGTACCCAGCACCTGGCCGGCGCGCTGTTTGCAAAAATCACCGATACGCAGCTCAATCACATTCCATACAAGGGCAGCGGCCAGGCGGTGGTCGATCTGATCGCCGGCCAGGTCAACATGAACTTCGACACCATGCCACCGGTGCTGCCGCACATCAAGGAAGGCAAGCTGCGCGCGCTTGCGATCTCGACCCCGCAGCGCCTGGCGCAATTGCCCGACGTGCCGACGTTCAGCGAAGTCGGCATTCGCGGGTTCGATGTCACCAATTGGTACTCGGTGATGGGCCCGAAGGACTTGCCGAAGGAGATCGTCGCCAGGATCAACGATGCGGTGAAAAAAGCGATGGCCGATCCGGCCATCCGACCCAAGCTCGAGGCCCAGGGCGTGCAATTCGGCGGCGCACAGACGCCGGAAGAATTCGGCGCGTTCGTCAAGACGGAACTGGCCAAGTACCAGCGCCTGGTCAAGGAACTCAACGTCAAGGCGGACTAGCCGGTGGCGGAGAGCGTGTTTGTCGAGCGCGACGGCGCCATTGTCACCGTCACGCTGAATCGACCGGAGAAGCTGAACGCGCTCACGCGCTCGATGTGGCAGGCGCTGGGCGACACGATCGAGCAATTGTCGGCCGACGACACGCTGCGTTGCATCGTCGTCCGCGGCGCAGGTGAGAAGGCGTTTTCGCCCGGCAACGACATCAGTGAATTCGCCACCGAGCGCAGCAACAAGGAGCAGGCGCGCAGTTATGGTCGAGTGATGCATGCCACCGCACGCGCCATCGAGGCCTGCCGCCATCCGCTGGTGGCAGAAATCCACGGCATCTGCGTCGGCGGCGGGCTGGAGATCGCTGCACTGTGCGACTTGCGCATCTGTGGCACTTCAAGCCGTTTCGGCGCACCGATCAAGAATCTTGGCCTGGTGATGGCCTACCCGGAAATGGCGCCGCTGGTGCGGCTGGTCGGATCGAGCAT
>DASQAE010000223.1:0-2528 GCA_035635915.1 Burkholderiaceae bacterium
CGCCGGAATTCATGCATGCGCGCGCGCCGCTCTGGATCGCGCGGTTCCGTGAGCACTGCGAAGTATTCGC
The DNA here is from genome assembly GCA_035635915.1 of Burkholderiaceae bacterium. Taxonomy (GTDB): domain Bacteria; phylum Pseudomonadota; class Gammaproteobacteria; order Burkholderiales; family Burkholderiaceae_F; genus JAKANT01. Next base: position 71 of record DASQAE010000223.1, read on the forward strand.
GCATCCAGCGCGCCGCCTCGTCAACCGCGGGCTGCTCCGCATGAATCCGCCGCAACAGTGCCAGCAGATCGCTGCGCCGTAACTCGCGCTCGTGTATCCACCAGTCCTCGCTGTCGGGGCGCTCGGCGAGCGCGTTGCGGATCAGCTCTTCCTGGCGCGGTGAGACCGACCCGAACCATTCCTCGGCGCGTTCGATGCCGCGCTTCGTGCGATGCTCGAACGAACGTTTCCTGCCCGCCTCCTCACGTCGTGTCTTGGTGTTGTCCTCGGCAAGTTTTCGGGCGAATCGATCGAGCTGCGCAGGCTGCAGAGTCAGCGCGAGTGCGGCAACGTCCGGCGCGGCCTGCTCGCCAACTGCCACCAGGCGTCGGTTCATTTCGAGGTTGAGCGCCAGCACTTCGTCGGCAGCGACGCGTCCATCGATCCGCTTGCCTGCCGCCTCTATCAGGTCGGCATAACCGTGCAGCTGGGTCGAGCGATGCCACGCGAGCAGGACACGAACACGGTCGCGTACCAGCTGTTGCTGCGATCGATTCAGGTCGAGATAGTTGTCGAGGGTATGGAGCAGCAGCGTGTCGGCGTTGTTGTATCCCACCCGTACCGAGGAGCAACCGGCGGCAATGGCGAACAACGCCAGCGCGAACACCGTGCGCAGCGTGACGCCGGTGCTACGATCCTTGGCTCTCGACGGCATGGCAACTTTCACACGCGCGCAATGAATATCGTGATCCTGGCAGCCGGCCAGGGCAAGCGCATGCGCTCCGCTCAACCCAAGGTGCTGCACTGCCTGGCTGGCAGACCGATGCTAGCCCATGTACTCGAGACGGCTAGAGCTGTTACAGCACAGCGCAACGCGGCTGCGCGCATCGTCGTGGTCATCGGATATGGCGCCGATCAGGTCCGTTCGAAGTTCGACCACGAAGCCGATGCCAGGTTCGTTGTGCAGGAACCGCAATTGGGCACCGGACACGCAGTGCAGCAGGCGGTTCCGCTGCTCGACGACGCGCACCCCACGCTGATTCTCTACGGTGACGTTCCATTGTTGCGCCAAGCGACCCTCGCGCGGCTGATCAACGCAGCAACTGACGTAAAGCATGAGGGCATCGGCCTGCTAACGGTGAACCGTGCGGACCCGAGCGGGTACGGCCGCGTGGTGCGCGATTGGCATGGCAACGTTCTGAAAATTGTCGAGGAGCGTGATGCGAGCGAAGAAGAACGCCGCATCGGCGAAGTCAACACAGGCATTCTTGTTGCACCCACTGCGCCGCTGAAGCGGTGGCTTGCAGGACTTTCCGACAACAATGCGCAGCGCGAGTACTACCTGACCGACGTGATCGGAGTGGCCGTGCGTGAAGGATTGCGGGTTGCCGCAGTGGCGGCGGACGATGTGAACGAGACCCAGGGCGTCAACAGCAAGGCCGAATTGGCCGCGCTGGAACGCGTTGCGCAACAACGCATCGCCGAGCGACTGATGAATGACGGTGCAACGATCGCCGATCCGCAGCGTATCGACGTGCGCGGCGAACTGACGGTGGGCGCCGACGTGTTCATCGACGTCGGCTGTGTGTTCGAGGGACGGGTCATGCTTGCCGATGGCGTGCGCATCGGCCCGCACAATGTCATTCGCGATTGTTCGATCGGTGCCGGCACCGAGGTGATGGGCTTCTGTTTTCTCGAGCGCGCCACGATCGGGGCGCACGCGCGCATCGGTCCTTTTGCCCGCACGCGGCCCGATGTCACGCTCGGCGACGAGGTGCATATCGGCAACTTCGTCGAGGTCAAGAACTCGACGATGGGGCACGGCTCGAAAGCCAATCACCTCGCCTACGTCGGCGACGCAAGTGTTGGGCAACGCGTGAACATTGGCGCGGGCACGATCGTCGCCAACTACGATGGCGCCAACAAGCACCAGACGGTGATCGAAGACGACGTCCACACCGGATCCAATAGCGTGCTGGTGGCGCCGATCACCGTCGGAAGCGGAGCCACCGTTGGCGCGGGATCGACAGTCGCGAGGCAAGTTCCTGCGGGCAAGTTGACGGTTGCGCGCGCCCGTCAGGCGACCATTGAAGGCTGGACTCGGCCTACCAAGAAGCGCAAGTAATCGCCCCATCAGAGCGCCATTTCAGAGCGGCACTTTCGGCGCGAACTTGCTGCGGTTGACGCTGAAGAACGTGCGGATGTTGCGCACGTTTGCCTGCGCCGTGAACAGCCGGTGCACGAGTGCGTGGTACGCCGGCATGTCAGGCACTGCGACGATCAGCACGAAGTCGGGTCCGGGAGATACGCGATAGCACTGCTGCACGGCCGCTTCGTCCCGCACGCGCACTTCGAACTCTGCCTGCTTCTCCGCGCCCTGGTGCTCGAGCGAGATTTCGACCACCGCGGTGAGCCCTGAACTCAGCCGGTCCGGGGCCAGGATGGCGATCTGTCGCTCGATGAAACCCGCCTCCTGCAG
>DASQAE010000224.1:0-5269 GCA_035635915.1 Burkholderiaceae bacterium
GGTCGCGGGCCGATCCTGCGCATGGATCGAGCGCACGCGCGCATGCAGATCACCGGGCGCGACGCTTAGCTCGGCGCCGACTTGCACCCGACCTGCGTGCGCAGTGCCGGTGACGATGGTGCCGACGCCGGAGAGCGTGAACACGCGGTCGATCGCAAGGCGGAAGTGTCCGCCCGCGTAGCCGCCGGCGTGAGCGCGCGTGCGTTCGAGCAGATGCGCTTGGAGTGCTTGCACGCCTTCGCCAGTGTGCGCCGAGAGTGAAAAAACCGGCCAATCAGCAGCGCTGGTCCTGCGCACCCGATCTGCAATCTGTGCGCGCACTGCTTCAATGCGCGCCGCGTCGACGACGTCGATCTTGTTGATCACGATCGCCCCGGCGCGCACGCCGAGCAGTTCGAGAATGTCCAAGTGCTCGTCGGTCTGCGGCATGACGCCGTCGTCGGCCGCGATGACCAGCAAGGCGAAGTCGATGCCGGTGGCGCCGGCCACCATCGTGTGCACGAACTTTTCGTGCCCCGGCACGTCCACGAAGCCGAGCACACCACCGTCGGGCAGCGGCACGTACGCATACCCCAGCTCGATTGAAATGCCGCGTTTGATCTCTTCCGGCAGGCGATCGGTGTTGCGGCCCGTGAGTCGTTTGATCAGAGACGTTTTGCCGTGATCGATATGCCCGGCCGTGCCGACGATCATGAAACGTGCGCCCTCATGCGAGCGATCCGGCTTATGGCAGCCGGCCGCTCTGACCGTAGGTGTTCGCGCCCCAGCAGTACATCACCCCGGCCGCGGTGACGCCACAGGTGTGCGCACCACCAGCGGTCAACTGCGCAAACAGCGACAGTCCCGTGACAAGCCGTGGCAACTGGCTCGAGGTCGTGCCGCCGTCACCAAACTGCGAGAACGAATTGTCGCCCCAGCAGTAGGTCTGGCCACCGGCATCGATGCCGCAGGTATGCCAGCCGCCGGCAGCGATGCGGACGAATCGTTGCGCCCCCGCGACCGCCGTCGGCGTCGCCTGCTCTACCGACGTGGTGGTGGTGCGGCCGATCTGGCCAGACGCACCCCAGCAGAACGCAACGCCGCTGGCATCGAGCGCGCAAGTATGTGCAAGGCCGGTGACGATCTGGGTGTAGGTGCGGCCGCCGAGGATCAGCGTCGGCAACGTGCGATCCGCCAGCGTGCCGTCGCCCACCTGGCCGAGTCCGTTTGCGCCCCAGCAGTAGCCGGCGCCGGTCGTGTCGAGCGCGCATGCATGCAGTTCACCCACCGAGACGGTCGTGAATGACTGCGACGGCGCCACGCGATAGGGAACGGACGCGACCTGCGTGACGCCGCCGGTGCCCGGCTGACCGAAGTAGCCGGTGCCCCAGCAATAAAGCGCGTTGGCGCTGATGCCGCACGCAAGATCGCCTCCCTTGGCCGCGGAAAGCTGGGAGAAAACGAGCCCGCCGCTTACGTTCGTGGGCACGGTGCTGCCTGTTTGCAAACCGTTGCCAAGCTGACCGAGCCGACCCGCGCCCCAGCAGTGCGCTGCACCGGCGTTGTCGATCGCGCACGTGTAGAGATACCCGCCGGCAACGCTCGTCCACTGCGTCGTGCCGCTGACGGCGACAGGACCGTTGCTGCAGACTGAGTATCCTTGGACACAACTCACGAGCGCTGCGCCGCCGTTGCCGAGTTGCCCGAACTGATTGCCGCCCCAGCAACTGGTGCTGCCGTCAGCAAGCACGGCACAGGTATGCGCCCATCCTGCACTCGACGTGTTGACCGGCTGCGCCAACGTGACCAGCAGCGGCGTCGGTTGCCTGCGTACCTCGATCGCTCGATTGTCATCGCCGTAGTTGCATCCGGCGAGCACCGAGGCCATCGCGACAGCGGCAAGAATTCCCAACCAACCCGGCTTCATGACCCTTCCTCCAGCTTGTGGCGGATCAGTTGCGACTGCAGCGTACTTTCGTCGCGCAGGCAGCGCAGGTCCAGCCACATCGCATTGTCCTGCACGCGACCGATCACCGGCGCAGGCAGTGCGCGCAACCGCCGCGCAAAGGCGTCGAGGCTGCGTCCGGAGCCTCTCGCCGCGCGTGGCGCCAGCACGACGGCATAACTGGGCAGACGCTCGATCGGTTGCGCGCCGGAGCCGATCTGGCTGGCGCAACCCTCGACGCGCGCCACGAAGTCGGCGCCGGCGAACTGCGCGAACGCGGGCAGCAAACGCTCGCACGCGGCGCGAATATCTTCGGCACCACGCGCGAGAAGCGCAAGCGTCGGCAATCGCTCGGGTAGGCGAAACGCGGATGCGTAGATGCGCAGCGTGGCTTCGAGCGCGGCCAATGTCAGCTTCGAGACCCGCAGTGCACGCTTGAGCGGATCCTTCTTGAGTTTGGCAATCAAGTCGCGCCGCCCGACGATAAGACCCGCCTGCGGCCCGCCGAGCAACTTGTCGCCGGAGAACATCACGATGTCAGCGCCCGCAGCGAGCACCTCCTGCGGCATCGGCTCCTTGGGTAGCCCGTACGCGGCGAGGTCGATCAAAGCGCCCGATCCCAGATCGACCGCGAACGGAATCTCTCTTGCATGCGCGATCCTGGCGAGTTCTTGTTCCGGAACGGTCGCTGTGAATCCCGTCACGGCATAGTTCGATGTGTGCGCCTTGAGCACAAGCGCCGTGCGCGGACCGATGGCGTCCGCGAAATCGCGCGCGTGAGTGCGGTTCGTGGTGCCCACCTCGACCAGTTTGCAGCCCGCCGCTTGCATGATGTCAGGCATGCGGAAGGCACCGCCGATCTCGATCAACTCGCCGCGCGAGATCAGGACTTCCCGCTTCGCACCCAGCGCCTTGAGCGTGAGAAGCACGCCGGCGGCATTGTTGTTGACGACCGTCGCGGCTTGCGCGCCGGTGAGATCGCGCAGGAGTTCGTCGACGACATCGTCGCGATCGCCGCGACCGCCGCTTGCGACGTCGTACTCGAGCGCGACAAAACCGCGCATCGCCGCCGCTACCGCCTCGACAGCCTCATCGGACAACAAGGCGCGTCCGAGGTTGGTATGGATCACCGTCCCGGTCAAGTTGAACACCGCAGCGAGCCTCGACGCCGCGAGCTTGCGCACGCGTGCTTCTATCGCTGCAAACAGGGTTCCCTCCCCCGCTTGCGGGGGAGGACTAGGGCGGGGGCCGAAGTCCGAAGACCCACCTTCTCCGCCCAGCAACCTTTCCCGGCGCGACGCGATCTCCTCTTGCGCCGCACGCTTGACCAGCGCTTGACCGAACTGCGCCAGCAACGGCGCCAGCCCGGCATCGCCGAGTAACCGGTCAATCGAAGGAAGCTGAGCGAGCGCGACCGTCTCTCGCTTCGCGCTTGCCTCGCCCGCACCGGGCAGAGTCAAGTTCGCCATGGTTCTTATCCGCTGCTGCCTGGATGCAGCAGGAAGTTCGGTCCCGAGCGCCGAAACCCCTGTTCGTCGACCAGTAAGTCGAGTGCCAGCGTGGCGAGATCGTCGGCCATCGCCTCGAGCAGCGGATCCTTCTCCTGATACAGGATCTTCAGGTACGCCTTGCATTCATCGCAGGCTTCCGCCCGCACCGCTGCATCCGCGCTCTTGCGTCCGTCCCGCTCGATGGTCAGGTAGTGCACGCCCTTGTCCTCTTCGCACGAGCTGCACTTCACGCGCACCATGTTCCACTCGGTGCTGCACAGCGCGCAGACTAGATACCGCAAGTTGGCCTGCACGCCACCCACTCGCACCACGCTTGCGACAGGGCGGGTGGCACATACCGGGCAGATCGTCGCGACGTCGCAGCTGGTGACATCCGCAACGGAAAGTGCCGCGGCCCGGCGCGTGAAGTACACCTGCAGGGCCGCGCCGACCAGCGGCACCAGCGCCGCATCCTGGTCCAAGGCGTTGCCCGTCAACACGCGCTCCGCGAGCGCCTCGAGTGCAGCCGCGTCAGAGAGCGGCAGCGCACCCAGCGTCGCTTTTAGTTCGCCATTGGCCTGATTGCGCAACTGGTCGCAGATCCCCGCGAGGTCAGCCCGCCATTGCGGATCGCGTTCATGCGACTGCGCCGCAAGCGGCGGCATGCCGTACGCGCGGCTCGCCGCGCGTGCTGCCTCGGCCAGGCTCGGTGCCTCGCGGGTTGCGAACACTTCTGCCTGCGCGCGGCAAATCTTCCCGATCACGGCGAGATAGGCACCCAGCGGATGATCCCTGGAGAGCTGTTCGAAGCGCGCGGCGCGTTCCACAAACAGCGGCGCGCCCTCCGGCAGTACTACCTTCGGCGCGTGGCTGACGCGCTCGGTCGAACCGTCGCTGACGATCGGGGTAGGCAACGCTGGCTTCTCCTGCTTTGGCGACCGCGATCGCAGTCTGCGCCATTCTGCCAAAGCCGCCAGCCGCTGCGCCAAAAAAGAGGGCGGCCCCATGCCGGGGCTTTCACCCCGACCCTCTCCCGAGAGAGGTGGCCGCCGTTATTGCGGGATCAACTGTTCGTTACTTTGCAATGCCCGTTATCTTGCGATACCACAAGGTGTGATGGTGCTTCGCCCACCCATGGCTCACCGTGCCGCGGGTCATGGCGCGCACCGAGCCCTTGACCCAGATCGCCGCGTACGCGTGCGCCACCACCGCGACGATCAGGAAGAACGCCGACAGCATGTGCACCACGGCCGCGATGCGGATCACCGGAATGGCGAAGAAGCCGGCGAAATAGGGCCGCCACAGCACGATGCCGGACAGGATGAGCAGGGTGAGGCAGATCACCATGGTCCAGAACACGTACTTCTGCCCGGCGTTGTATTTGCCGATTTCCGGCAGCTTGGTGTCGCGGTTGTTGATGAAGTCGCCGATGTGTTTCATCCACTCGCGGTCATGCGCCTCGATCCGGTTGTCGCCCCAATAACGCAACGCCGCGGCACCGAAGGAGACAAACATCAGCACACCCAGGAACGGATGCAGGATGCGCGCCCAGGTGCCTCCGCCAAGTAACGTCGACAGGAACCAGAACGCCGGATGGAAGAACGCCAGTCCGGAGGCCGCAAGCAGAACGAACAGGATCACCGTGATCCAGTGGTTCACCCGCTCCTGCGGTGTGTAGCGAGCCAATTCGCCGCTTTTCATCACGACCTGATTCATCTCACGCCCCCTTCTCGTCGGTTTCCTTCGGCCCACGCGTTACGTAGTGCAGGAACGCGCCGAGAGCGACCAGGCCGAGGCCGAGCGATAGCACCGGTTTCGTGACGCCCTTCCATACCCGCACCATCGGACTGACGCT
>DASQAE010000225.1:0-7242 GCA_035635915.1 Burkholderiaceae bacterium
GCTCTTCCTCGTAGGCCGGCATTCCCTTCGTGACATCCGTGAGCACAGTGGGTGGATAAAAAGCGCCCGGTCCATCGGGTACGTGGCCGCCGAGCAGACAGCGCGCACCGCGCTTCACGCTCTGTTCGACCTGCCGATGCAGGGCGTCGCGCAAATCGTGCCGTGCGAGCGGCCCGATCTCCGTCTCCCTGCTGAGAGGGTCGCCTTGCCGCGCCGCCTTCATCCGCTGCACGAAACGCGGTTCGAATTCGCGCCGGACGGCCTCGACGACGATGAAACGTTTGGCCGCGATGCAACTTTGCCCTGAATTGATCAGGCGGCCCTTGGCGCAAACGCTTGCGGCCAGGTCGAGGTCCGCGTCTTCCAGCACGAGGTAGGCATCGCTGCCGCCGAGTTCGAGGACGGTCTTCTTCAGGTGTTCACCCGCCGTGCGCGCCACCGCCCGCCCGGCCGCTCCGCTTCCGGTCAGCGTGACCGCTCGCACCAGCGGGTGCGCGATCACCGCATCGACCGCGGCACTGCCGATCATCAGCGTGCGAAGCAGATTCTCCGGCATGCCCGCCTCGCGCAGGATGCGTTCGATGGCGAGCGCGCAGCCTGGTACGTTGGACGCGTGCTTGAGCACCGCTGCGTTGCCGGCCATCAATGCGGGCGCAGCAAAGCGAAAGACCTGCCAGAACGGAAAATTCCAGGGCATCACAGCAAGCACCACGCCGAGCGGGTTGAACGTGACAAAGCTGCTTCGAGCTTCAGTTTTCACGAGCTCAGGAGCGAGTAGTCGCTCGGCGTTGTCAGCGTAGTAATCGCAGCAAGTCGCGCACTTCTGCGCCTCCGCGATGCCGTCACGCAGCGGTTTCCCCATTTCGAGCGCCATCAACCGCGCGAGCGCCTCGGCTTCGGTGCGCAGGATCTGCGCGGCCGACCGCATGGCGCGCGCCCGCTCTTCAAACGATGTGCGCCGCCAGGCAAGGAAGGTCTCATGGGTGCGGCCGATGATCTCGCCGACCGCGTCACGCGACATCTCGTCATAGCTCGCGACCTGCGCGCCGGTCGCCGGGTTGACTGATCGAATACTCATCGTTCGTTCCCCTTCAGCCGCGCTGCCTGTGCCGGGCGCGGGTGCCTGCCGCCTTCTGTGCCGCCTGCGACCTTTCGGCCGGACTCTTCGTCTGCGCCGCCGTTTTGGCATGACGGGCGAGCGCCGTTTCCGACGCAGCCACCTTACCTTCGTGCCTCAGCGCTGTCGTTACCGCGCGCGTGCGCTTGGATGGAAGTTTGCGAGCAACGGCCATACCCGGACGAACGTAGTGAGCAACCCGACCGCACTCCAGTGTGCACTTTTTCCCGCTATAAACGGCCGCGATAGCCACCCCCGGAAATCGGTAGTTCCCTGACAGCCGCGCGGTTCATGGACTATCTGCACTTCAGTGGCCGGCCGCTGCGACCGCGACCCACCGCCTGCAGGGTACTGTTGAGCGCGACCGCCAACGCCTCGGCTCCGAGTGAAGGAGAAAACGTTGCTAAACATTCCCTCGATGAAACCGCATTGCACGCCTGAGGAATGGCAGGCGCGCGTGGACCTGGCAGCTTGCTACCGGCTGGTGGACTTGTACGGCATGAGCGACATGATGGCGAACCACATCTCTTCGCACGTGCCCGGCGAGCACGGGGCCTTCCTGATCAATCCCTACGGGATGATGTACGAAGAGATCACGGCGTCGAGTTTGATCAAGGTGAACCTCGCCGGCGAGGTTCTCGCCAGGCCCGACTTCGGCGCGCTGGACTACAGCATCAACCGCGCGGGCTACGTCATCCACAGCGCCGTCCACGCCGCGCGGCCCGATGTGGCGTGCGTAATTCACACCCACGCCTGGGCTTCGATGGCGGTGAGCGCTCTCGAGTGCGGCCTGTTGCCGATCACGCAGACGGCAATGCGCTTTCTCAAGATCCGCTACCACACCTACCAGGGCGTGGTGCTCGACGACGCCGAGAAGGCGGCGCTGGTTGAGGATCTTGGCGACGGCGAGGCGCTGGTCCTGCGCAACCACGGCGCGCTGGTCGTCGGCCGGACAGTGGGCGAGACGTTCAACTGGGCACACCGGCTGGAACTCGCCTGCCGCAGCCAGCTCGCGGCCATGGCGACGAACTCGCCACTCGTGCATGTGCCTGCGCCGGTGCTCGAGGCGACCTGGAACAACTACCAGCGCGGCACGCGCCGGCCTTACGGCCTGATGGAATGGCCGGCGCTGCTGCGCAAACTCGATCGCCTGGACCCGGGCTACCGGGAATAGTCGCGATTCGCGAGAGGAAACTGGCGACCGGCACCATGCACACGATGCTTCGCCACACCCTGTTCGGACTCATCGGCGTAATTGCGGTGAGCGGCAGCGTCTTCGCGCAGGCGTGGCCAACGAAGCCGGTGCGCGTGGTGGTGGCCTTCACCGCCGGCGGCACCACCGACGTGCTCGCGCGCAGGATCGGGCAGCAGTTGAGTGAGCGGCTCAAGCAGCAGTTCATCGTCGACAACAAGCCCGGCGCCGGCGGCAACCTTGGCACCGAAAGCGTGGTGCGTGCATCGCCCGACGGCTACACGCTGATCGTCAACTCGGTCGGCCCGATCGCCGTGAACCCGACGCTGTACCCCAAGCTGCCCTACAACCCGCTCACGGACCTGGTGCCGATCGTGCAGATCGCCGACGTGCCCAACGTGCTGGTCGTGCACCCTACGCTGGGGGTCAAAAATTTTGCCGAGTTCATCGCCTACGCCAAAGCCAACCCGGGCAAGCTGAACTGCTCGTCCACGGGCATCGGCACCAGCTCGCACCTGAGTTGCTACATCCTGTCGAAGCGTGCCGGTCTCGAAACCACGCACGTTCCGTATAAGGGTGCCGATGCTTTGAACGACCTGCTGGCCGGGCGCGTGCAGTTCATGTTCGCCACCATTCCCTCGGTCAAGCAGCACATCGACGCCGGCGCATTGCGTGCGCTGGCGGTCAGTAGCGCCAAGCGCTCGCGCTCATTGGCGGACGTGCCGACCGTCGCGGAGAGCGGCTATCCAGGCTTCGAGGCGGGCTCGTGGTTCGGCTTCTTCGGCCCCAAGGGCACGCCGCCGGAGGTGATCGCCACGCTGAACAAGCAGGTCAACGAGATCATCGCCATACCTGCCATCGAGGCAACGATGATCAAGGAAGGCGCCGATCCAGCGGGCGGCACGCCGCAGCAGTTCGGCCAGTTCGTGCAACGCGAGTTCGAGAAGTGGCGGGTGGTGGTGCGCGAATCGGGCGCGACCGCCGAGTGAACGGTGTTCGACGCCGCTCAATGGTCTGAACGACGGTTAGGCCTTCCCGATGGCAACCTGCGTCGCTGACCGAGAGCACGAACCATGATTGCAACGACCGCGACGTTGAGTATGAGAAGTGCAGCGCCGTGCCAAGTGGGTCTGCGGACAAGCTCGTAGATTTCGAACGGCACATAGATGGCGCCGCTGAAAGCGGCAAGAACTTCGGCCCACGACCGTTCGAAGAAGAGGCCGTATGCCTCGATGAGTCGGACCAGTGAGTACACCGCGGCACCCACCGCAAGCAGCAGAAGTCGGGTGTCGCTCAGCTTCGACGCCGCGTCCAGAAAAATCTGCGGATACCTGGACGCCGGATTCAAGTGGGCGTGCTCGATGAGCGTCGCCGCAAAGGCGTAGATGTCCCTGTGAACGAGCGACAGCAGACCGGAACCAGCGAGCAGGACAGCGACTCCCTTGAGCGCCTCGAAGAACGCTACTGCTCGAATCGCTTTGGAACGAGCAATGACCGGCGGATGCTCGGGCCGCGCCGCGGCTCGTTCGCTGGTGTTTGTGTTCGACGAAAAGTCAGCCATCAGACGGCCGCTCACCGAACGACATACTCTGACGGACGCACGGAATCCTCATGTTGAGTTCGCAAGAACCGGCGCTACGCGCGACGGTACTCACAAATTTGGCGAATATGCGGCATGAAATGGTGAGGTCGATAGCGCAACACTTGCGCGCCTGACGAGCGCCGCCAACCGGCACCGCTGCCGACCTCACGCCTAGCCGCGCGCCCGCAGTATCCGGCCAAATTCCGCGCCGGACAGCGCGTAGAAGTAGCAGCGGTAGTAAGGCAGTAGCGCCGAGAATTTCACCGGGCCGACCCGGAATTCGATCCCGTTCAGCCCAGCGATAGACGACTGTGCGTCAATCGTCGCGTTCGCGTTCCCGGTTCACCGTTCCGAAAACCGCAACACACCCGTTCAAACAATCGGGGAACACATTGTTGGCGGGTAGCGGAACGAATGCGTGATTGTTCCTGGGATCAACGGCAACCGAGTGTGCTGTTCCTCCCTGCGGGCTCGGTGAGGGAACTGCCGCCTGATTGACGGTAGGAATCACCTGGCGGAGCACCCCGCTCCTTGCATCGACGACACCAAGCACCGGGCCGCCGGGCTGGTTTCGGGCAGCGAGGTAGTAGTGACCGTCACCGTGGTTGAACCAGACCTCGTCGTTGCCGGATATCCCTGCGACCTGGGTCCTGACCTCACCCGTCGCCGCTTTCATGATGATCGAGATGGGCGCTGCAGTCTTGGCAGTCGGTTTCGTCAGTGGATTCGCGAGGCTCCACACCACGCCGTTCGTGTCGAACGCGACGCTGCAACCCACAAGCAGTTCCTCGTTCGGACCGACTGTGAGACCGGCCGGCTGGCAACGACTGACGAGGTGTAGCTGTTCCACCGCGCCGTCGCTGGGGTTGATGCGTGCGACCGCGCCTGTGGGCCCGGCGCCGCCGCCTGGCCCGTTCAATTCGGGAATGGAAATGAAGAACCGCCCACTACGCGGCTCCCAAACCGGCTGCTCTGCGCCATTGGTTGCCACCTGGCCAGCAGGAAAGCTTCCCTGAGGGTCGTGCGCAAGATCAGCGAACACGATCTTCTTCTGAACCGTAAGTGCCCCGGTGCTGGAATCGACCTTGATCAACGTGGCAAACGGCGGATCATCGGCGTTGTTCACCGCCAGGATAAGACCGTCACGAGCATCGTAGGCGAGCTCGTCGGCACGCAAGCCAGCGGCGCCGCCGGTGTTGACTTCGCCGACGATCTGTTTCGTTCTCAGATCGATAGTGACGACACGGCTTGGCGCGTCGGTCACGAACAGCCAATGCCCGAACACAACGACGCCGTTGGGGCCGGACGTATCGTTATTTCCAGTAGCACCGGCAAACCCGCCGGTGATCTGATCGACGACGACGTTGCGACGAGTGTCGATGACGTCGATTGCCTTGTTGCTGCGATCGGCAAGGAAATACAGTCGGCTCCGCGCATCGACCCAGCTGATGTCGAATGTCTTCATCGCGGCACCGGGGATCGGTATGGTCGTTATCAACCGAACCGGGCCGCCGTTCTCACCCTCATCATCCGCAAGGGCTGAGCCGGCGTTTAACAGCCCGAGGGGAAGCAGCAAGGCCGACAGGGTGTGCAGCAAAGACGATTGCTTTTCGCGCATGGCGGGATCTCCTTGGTCGGCAGCTCGGCGAACGCTGCCCACGTCTTGTTTTTCTCGGCAGCACTGACGTCGGTCATCACGCGAGAAGCAACGACAGCCCCGAGGCTCTGATTGGGAATGCAGTCATCTTCGATGGCGCACGGCTCGCCGCACCGACGCCTTCTCGAACCTTTGAGGGTACGAGTGCGCGTCAGGATGCGGTTAAGCCACCGTTAGCGTGATGCAAGGCAGCCGCAAGGTCGATGTCAGCCGAGCGCACGGACGCGCGGGAGACCTCGATCGTCTCGCCTCGCATGCGCGACAAACGATGTTGTGAGTCTTCGAAACGACGAGCTCACGTCCTCGTAGGCGGACTCGTTGCACTCAACGTCTTCTCCGCGCTCCCGGCGATGTCCGCCGGCTCGTAATAAGGCCGGGCGCCCAGTGCGTCGACCCGGGCCCAGAACTCGGGGCCGGCCGCCAGCCCGCGCTCGTTCTTGGCCGCCGCCTGCCGCCACATCGTCCAGGAGTCCGGGTGCAGCCGAATGGCTTCAGCCATTTGCGCCTGCGCCTCGTCGGTCTGGCCCTGACGCAACAGATGCAGCCCCAGGCGGAAGCGCGCGTGCGCCTCTGCGATCGTCGCCTGCGGCAGCTTCAACTTGGCAGCAGCCCGGCCTTCGTCCAGCACGTGCACGCTGGCGTTACCACGCTGCGCCCAATCTCGAACGGCGTCGAAGTACCTTGTCTTGATGCGGTCGCGCTCCGCGATCACCGCATCGGGGATGGCAAACGTCTTGCGATCCATCGCCCGAAAGCCGTCGGTGGAGCCTGCTGTCTCGGGAGGGCGAACGATGCGACCCTGTTCGTCGATCCACACGGCCTGGGGCACGTTCACCAGGTTGTACAGGTCGGCCAGATGGTGCTCGCGATCGATCAGGCAGGGGTACGCAGGCGCGGCAGCCTCGATCCAGGGCCGGGCGGCCTCCGGCTGGTCCATCGCAACGGCCAACACTGTGAAACCATGATCCTTGAGTTCGTCGAACAGTGACTGCCACACGGGCAAGTCAGCGCGACACCCTCACCACGAAGCCCAGGTGGCCAGGAACACCTTTTTGCCACGGTACGACGACAGCTGGTGCAGACGCCCGTCCAGATCGGGCAAGGCGAAGTCAGGCGCCTGCAGCGTGGCCAGCGCAGCACTGCGTTGCGCGGCGCCCGTGCCCAGAACCCAAGTACGCGACGCGGCGTCGTGCACCACAGGCTGCCCGCTGCGACGCCAGAGCGCCGCCAGATTCAGGCGATCGTCGCGCACGAACTCGCCCTCGGGCGCGCGCGGCAACGGCACGCACACGTCGTCGCGGCACAGGCCCTCGGGCTTCCAGGTCCAGCCGGTGGCCTGTTCGATTGCCTGGCCGTCCAGCCAGAGTTCGTCGCCGGCGGCGGCCGCATCGGGCCAGCGCGTTTCGCGCTGCTCATGAAGCAAGGTGATCATGACAATGGCTCCGGGTTGTGTGCGTGGGTGCGCGAGGCCATCGTAACGGGATCGATCGTGGTTGGCACCCGCGCCAACACTGCAGGGGCGAGTTCTGTGGCGACGAGCAGCGGAGGGGCCGAGGTCGCTCGCCCACTATATGTCAGCGACGACGAGGGTAGCCGCTACGAGATCACCCTGCGCTACAACCGTGTCGCCTAGTTGTGTCGCTGCGCATCGCCTGTGATGGCCCCGCTGGGACGGCGTGGTCCCGGCGGGTGAC
>DASQAE010000226.1:0-1593 GCA_035635915.1 Burkholderiaceae bacterium
CGGAATTGCACGCGTTCCTCGTCAGTGGCGCGGCGGGCGGCGCTCGATGCGATCAGCCGTTCGAGCACGCGGCGCACTTCGAGCAGGCGCAGCTGGCTCGCCACGTTGATTTCCGAAACGATGATGCCGCGTCGCGGCAGAATGGTGACCAGCCGTTCGCGCGCGAGACGCTGCAATGCTTCGCGGATCGGCGTACGACCGATGCCGAGCAGGGCGCCGAGTTCGCCTTCGGAGATGGGACGCCCGGGAGCCAGGCGCAGCGTGACGATCATCTCTTCGATCTCGGCGTACGCGAGGTCGGTCATCGATGGTCGCGGCGCCACCTCCGCGGGGGGATCGCGCGCGTTCATCGCCGGTAATTGATGCGTTGCTGTACCCGTGGGTTCATCGAAGGGTTCATCTTGTTGACGGCTCCCTGATCTATTTCTAATATATCAGACGACCGGCCCGGAACAAGCAGGTGCGAACCATGACGACGACCATGACGACCGCGATGACCGAACGACAGCGCAAGTTTCGCGAGCAGTACGTTGCGCAGATCAGCCCGTGGTACAGCGGCCTGGTCCATATCGGGGTCATGTACACGGCCGGTATCGCGGCCATCGTCTGGTGCGTCTCGCGCATGCAGAACGCCACTTGGGAGTGGTTGCTCGTCATTCCGGTGGCCATTGCCGGAAATTTTGCGGAGTGGGCGATGCACAAGTACGTCATGCACCGCTTGATCGACGTGTTCGCGCTGCGCGCGATCTACGACCGCCACACGCGCCAGCACCATCAATACTTCACCGACGGCGATCCCACCATCCACACGATCAAGGAGTTCCGCATCGTGTTTTTTCCGTGGCGCGTGCTGATGGTGCTGGCAGTCGCAGGTGGCCTGTTCGGCTGGCTTGCGTCAGTGGCGATCAATGCGAACGCCGGCTACGTCGTCTTCATCACCATGATCGGCCATTACATGGTGTACGAGACGTTCCACTTGTGCTGCCACGTCCCCGAGAACGACTTCCTGCGCCGCATGCCTTTGGTCAACACGATCCGGCGCCACCACCGCGCGCACCACAACATGGGGATCATGATGCACGTCAACATGAACCTCACGTTCCCGGTCGCCGACTGGGCGCTCAACACCAGCGACCTGCGCCGCGGATTGCTCGGCCATCTGTTCAACGGCTACGACGAAACGCACGTCAAGGAAGAGTTGGAGCCGGTGATTGCGCGCTTTCGTAGCGGCGAAACGCAGGCGCAACGCGTCACGCTGGACGGGCCACAGCTCGACGCCGAGGAGTTGTCGGCCCTCGGTCGCGCGGTGAATCACGCCTGACGTCGGGAGGCAAGGTCCCGCTTATCGCGTGAGGCTCTGGCCCGCCGTTGCGCTATCGCTCGGCGGCGCACGAGCCAACCCCGAGCGCGCCGTGCAGTGCGGCATCGAAGGCCTGGCCACGCCGATGATCGGCCGCGACGCCGAGCTGCAGCGCCGCCGCAGCGTGGCGCCATGCGGCGGGCTGACACGCGCCAGTCGCGCCCCCCGCCGGCGGTTCCAGCAGGAGCTGCTACTTCAATCCCATGCAGTTGGCGTAGTACGTGACCGTCGCT
>DASQAE010000227.1:0-3462 GCA_035635915.1 Burkholderiaceae bacterium
TGCAAACGCGCCTACGAAGAACACGTAGCCGGGTATATGGTGAAGTCCGAGGTCGGCCCGCAGTTCAACAAGATGGTCGAGATGTTGCGACCCTATCTTGCAGTAGTGCGCCTGCCGGCGTGACTCTGACGATCAACGCACGGTGCCGCTGCCGATGTAGCCGGTACCCAGATAGGTTGTTTGCCAGGTGAAATCCGGCACCCAGCGCAGCAGGTGAATCCAGGGGCGACGCAGGTTGGCGTCCGTGGTGCGATAACGCCGGCCGCGCCACCACGCCGAAAGATTGAGTGGCACGAGCAGCGGATGGGTGGTCTTCAACCCCGCAACCGCGACGCGCGCACCCGGGCGCAGGCTGGCGAAAATGCGCGCCAGTGCCGGCGGCGATTGCAGTACGTCGTGGGTGTAGTGAAACAGCGCGGCGTCGAAAACGTGCGCGCCAAGATCGACGCTCGCGATATCACCGACGCGAACTTCGACGCTCTTCCAGCTTTCGCGCTCGATCCGCTCGCGCGCCAGTTGCGCCATCTCGGGTGACACTTCCACGCCCACCACGCGGCCGACGGTGCCCACCCGCGCTGCAAGCGCGGCGAAACTCAGCCCCGTGCCGCAGGCGACATCGAGCACGCGTTCGCCTGGTGCGAGCCGCAACAGGTCGATCGTGCGCAGGCGCAGCGGGGTTTCGTGTCTGCTGCTCGCGTCGTAGCCGGCGGCAAGGCGGCGGTAGTTCTCGATCGCGCGCTGCGGATCCGGCCGCATCAGCGCTTAACCGCGCGGCTTCAGCGCGTGGTGCCCGATGTCGTGGCGGTACTGCATGCCGTCGAAATGCGTTTTTGCGATTGCGTCGTACGCGCGCTTTTGCGCGGTACGCACGCTGTCGCCGAGCGCCGTGACACACAGCACGCGGCCGCCGGTGACACGCAAACGATCGCCTTCGACCGCGGTTGCGGCGTGGAAGGTGACGCAGTCGCGCGCTTCGGCGGCGAGCGCCGTGATCTCGTCGCCGTGCCGTGGCTCATCGGGATAACCGTGCGCGGCAAGCACGACGCCGAGCGCGGTGCGTCGATCCCACTCAAGCTTGACTTCGTCCAGGCGGCCGTTGAGCGCATGGTTGAGCAGATGGACCAGGTCGGTTTTCAACCGCATCAGGATGGGCTGCGTCTCGGGATCACCGAGCCGGCAGTTGAACTCAAGCGTGTGTACCGACGGCAAACCGCCGGCGTTGTTCTCCGCGCCGATCATCAGGCCGGCATAGAGAAAACCCACATAGGGCACACCATCGCTTGCCATGCCATTTACCGCGGGAACAATGATCTCGCGCATCACCTTGGCGTGCAGCTGCGGCGTAACCACAGGCGCCGGTGAATAGGCCCCCATGCCGCCGGTATTGGGCCCCGTGTCGCCATCGCCCAGCCGCTTGTGATCCTGACTGGTGGCAAGTGCAAGCACGTTGCGACCATCGCTCATCACGATGAAGCTTGCTTCTTCGCCGGCGAGGAAATCCTCGATCACGACGCGCGCGCCGGCGCCACCCAGCGCCAGCATCGCTTCGACCGCCTCTTTGGCCTCGGCGCGCGTCTGCGCGACCACCACGCCTTTGCCGGCGGCCAGGCCGTCGGCTTTCACGACGATCGGCGCTTCCTTGCGATCCAGATAAGCATGCGCATCGGCAACACGCGTAAACGTCTGGTACTCCGCGGTGGGGATGCCATGGCGCTGCATGAATGCCTTGGCGAAGTCCTTCGAGCTTTCGAGCTGCGCCGCTGCCTTGGTCGGCCCGAAGATGCGCAGATTGCGCGCGCGAAACGTGTCGACGACGCCGGCCGCCAGCGGCGCTTCCGGACCAACCACGGTCAGACCGATATCTTCGCGCTGCGCGAATTCGGCCAGTGCTTCCGGATCCGTGATCGGCACGTTCTGCAGCCGGCGGTCGCGCGCGGTGCCGCCGTTGCCGGGCGCGACGAAGATGCGCGACAGGCGCCGCGAGTGGCCGAGTTTCCAGGCCAGCGCGTGCTCGCGTCCGCCGCTGCCGATGACAAGCGCTTTCATGCGTTCAGATCGGCGGTGGTGTAGACCTGCTGCACGTCGTCGAGATCTTCGAGTGCATCGAGCAGCTTCTGCATACGTACCGCATCTTCGCCGCTGAGCGTGGTTTCCGCCAGAGGTTTCAGCGTCACTTCCGCAACCTCGGGCTTGAGCCCGGCGCGTTCGAGCGCGGAGCGCACGGCGCCAAAGTCACCCGGCGCAGAGATGACCTCGATCGATCCATCTTCATTGGTGGCGACGTCTTCGGCGCCGGCATCGAGCGCCGCCTCCATCACCTTTTCCTCGGACGTGCCCGGTGCAAACACGAACTGGCCACAGTGCTTGAAGTTGAACGCCACCGAACCGTCGGTGCCCAGGTTGCCGCCGTTTTTTGCCAGCGCGTGCCGCACTTCGGCCACTGTGCGCGTGCGGTTGTCGGTCATGCAATCGATGATCAGCGCCGCACCGCCGATGCCGTAGCCCTCGTAGCGCACCTCTTCGTAGTGCGCGCCCTCGAGCTTGCCGCTACCGCGCGCGATCGCCTTGGTGACCGTGTCCTTCGGCACGTTGGCGGCGCTGGCCTTGTCGAGCGCGAGGCGCAAGCGCGCATTCATGCCGGGGTCGCCGCCGTCGCGGGCCGCAACCGTGACCTCACGAATGATCTTGGTCCAGAGCGAACCGCGTTTGACGTCCTGCCGGTTTTTGCGATGCTGGATATTGGCCCATTTCGAATGGCCGGCCATGATGCGTGGGTCCGAAGGAAAGGATTGAGGAGAAGCGGGTGCTGCGGCGCGGCGAGTCTATCACCGCGACACCCGCAAGCTTGGCACCACGCGCATGGTCGACGTTCGTGCTGAGTACACTCGGCGCGCATGCGCTTCCTGGTCTTGCAACCTCTTTGGTGAGATTGAAGATGGCCGATCCCATTGCCGTAGCGAAAACGGGCGCTGTCGAACTGGCGCTGCTCCCCGCGCTGGCCAACCGTCACGGTTGCATCACCGGGGCGACCGGAACCGGCAAGACCATCACGTTGCAGGTTCTGGCCGAGGGTTTTGCGCGCATCGGCGTGCCGGTGTTCCTCGCTGACATCAAGGGCGATCTGACCGGCATCACGCGTCCCGGCAAGATCAGTCCCAAGCTGCAGGAGCGGCTGACGGCGCTCAAGATCCCGGAACCGAAGTGGGCCGGAAACGCTGCGACCCTGTGGGATGTCTGGGGCGAGCAGGGACACCCCGTACGTGCGACGGTGTCGGACATGGGCCCGTTGCTGTTCGCGCGCCAGCTTAATCTGAACGAGACCCAGGAGGGCGTGCTCACGCTGGTGTTCAAGATCGCCGACGACAACGGCCTGCTGCTGCTCGACCTGAAGGATCTGCGCGCGATCGTGCAATACGTCGGCGACAACGCGGCCCAGTTCAAGACCCAGTACGGCAACGTCTC
>DASQAE010000228.1:0-2107 GCA_035635915.1 Burkholderiaceae bacterium
CGTGCTGCTGAAAATGGCGACGCCGCGTCGTTTCATGAGCCGCGACTACGCGCGCGGTGTTGCGGGCGACATCTACGGCGGCGATTTCCGCCGCGACCCCCGCTTGGGGGCCGAAGTGTTCCGCCACATTCGCTGGCAATCGCAGTTCGGCTACTACCTCCAGCTCGCGGCAGTCACGGGCTGGACCAGCATCCACTGGCTGCACCGGCTGAAGCAGCCCGTGCTGTTGATGGCCGGCTCCGACGATCCGATCGTGCCACTCGCAAATGCGCGCCTGATGCGCTGCCTGATCCACGACGCAGAGCTGAAGGTGTTCGACTGCGGCCACCTGTTCCTGCTCACACGAACCGAGCAGTCGGCGCGTGCGATCGAACAATTCCTCGACCAACCCCGAACCCGGAGACCTGCATCATGAGCGACAAGATTCCCATCGCACGCCTGGCCGAACGCGTCGGCTCGGAACTCGGCGCCTCCAGCTGGATCGCGCTGGATCAGACGCGCATCAACGAATTCGCGCGCTGCACCGGCGACAGCCAGTGGATCCACGTCGACGTGGAGCGCGCTGCGCGCGAAAGCCCGTTCGGCGGCACGGTCGCGCACGGTTACCTGACGCTCGCATTGCTGGCGCCGTCCACGTTCGAGGTGATGGTGGCGAACGTCGCGCTGAAGCAGGCTGTGAACTACGGCCTCGACAAAGTGCGCTTCATTGCGCCGGTGCGCGCAGGAAAACGCGTGCGCAACCGGATCAGCATCAAGGCCCTCGAAGACAAGGGGAACGGCCGCTTCCTCGCAACGACCGAGAACACCATCGAAATCGAGGGCGAAGAAAAACCCGCTCTCGTTGCAACCGCATTGGCGATGTTGATGGAGTGAGACCATGGCAAACCAGACCACGCACGGTCCGGCTGGCCGCGTCGTGCAGATGACGCGCAAGGCAGCCCACGGCGCCAACCGCATCAGGCAACGTACCGCCGCGACGATGGGCGCGATCGGCGACGGCGCAATGCGCACCACCGGCGAGTTGACCGACCTGGTGGCGGATGTGGCCGAGAACACGTTGACATTTAATCCCCTGATCGGGATTCGCCGCCGTGACATGGCAACCGCCGCCGGCGCCCTGCTCAAGGGTGTGGCGAGTGCGCCGCGCGTCGCCTCACGACATCTGGGCGCGTACGTCGGAGAGCTGCGCAAGGTGGTGCGCGGCGACTCGGAGATCAAGCCCGATCCGAAAGACCGGCGCTTCGTCGACCCGGCCTGGCAGTCGAACTTCCTGTACCGGCGCCTGATGCAGGCGCACGCGTTGACGCAAAGGAGCCTGGATGACTTCATCGATCAGTCCAGCCTCGACGCACGCAACAAAGGACGCGCGCATTTTTTTGCCGCGCTGGTGGCCGACGCTCTCGCGCCGAGCAATCTTCCGCTCGCCAACCCGGTTGCCGCGCGCAAGATCATCGATACCGGCGGTGCGAACCTGGTCGCGGGGTTCAGGAACTTCGTGCACGACCTGCGCCACAACCACATGCTGCCGCAGCAGGTGGACGTGACGCCCTTCAAGCTCGGTGTCAACGTCGCGACGACGCCAGGCCAAGTGGTTCACCGCAGCGAGATGTTCGAGCTGATCCAGTACACGCCCAGCACGCCCCAGGTGCGTGCACGTCCGCTCGTGATGTCCCCGCCGCAGGTGAACAAGTTCTACGCGATCGACCTTGCACCCGAAAAGAGCCTGGCGAAGTGGGCGGTCGATTCCGGCGTGCAGATGTTCGTCGTCAGCTGGCGCAATCCCAGCGTCGATCAGGGGCACTGGGGCCTCGAGGACTACGTGATGGCGCTCGACGAGGCGGTCGATGTCGTGCGCAGGATCACGAAGAGCCCCGACGTCAACATGTGGGGCACTTGCTCCGGCGGCATGACGCTTGCGGCCTACCTCGGCTGGCTGGCCGCAAAGGGCGAGCGCAAGGTCGCCAACACGACCTGGGCGGTGTGCATCCTTGATACCCAGGCGGCGCTGAGCGACTCGACGCTGGGCCTGTTCAACACCCCGCAGACGATACGTGCTGCCCAGGCGCGCTCGCGCCGGCGCGGGATGGTCAGTGGCGAGGAGATGGCG
>DASQAE010000229.1:0-6813 GCA_035635915.1 Burkholderiaceae bacterium
GAATACATCGCGATCGTCGGCGAATCAGGCGCCGGCAAGTCAACACTGCTCAACCTGATCGCAGGCCTGGAAAGTCCGGACGCCGGAACCATCAGGATCGACGGCGCCGACATCGCGGCGCTCGACGACAACGCGCGCACCCGCCTGCGCCGCTCCCGGGTCGGTTTCGTGTTCCAGGCATTCCACATCCTGCCGCAGCTCACTCTGGCCCAGAACGTCGAAGTGCCGCTGGTGCTCGCGGGCGTCGATGCGCAGGAGCGCGCTGCGCGCGCGCAAGCCATGCTCGCTGCAGTCGGACTCGGGTCGCGCGGTGCCTCCGCGCCGGCGGAGCTTTCGGGCGGCGAGCTGCAACGGGTCGCACTGGCGCGTGCACTCGTGCACCGACCTGCGCTGGTGCTCGCCGATGAACCGACCGGCAACCTGGATCCGGAGACGGCCAACAAGACGCTCGCGCTGATCGCCGACGAGATCCGCGCCCGCGGCGCTGCCGGCATCCTGGTCACGCACTCGAGCGCGGCTGCCGCGAAGTGTGATCGTGTGCTGCGGCTGGACGGCGGCCGCTTGCAGCCCGCCTGAAGGGGCAAGGCGAATGCGCTGGTTGTTCGCACACGTATTTGGCGGATTCGTGCAACTGCATCCGTTGCGCGCAGTGGTAGCAGTGCTCGCAATCGCACTGGGTGTCACGCTCGGTTACGCGGTGCATCTGATCAACGCGTCCGCGCTTGCCGAGTTCGAAGCCGCAGTGCGCCAGGTCACCGGGCAGGCCGACGCCGCGCTGATCGGACCACGCGAGGGTTTCACCGATCAGGTGTTCGAACAGGCGGTCGTCGATCCGGCCGTCGATCTGGCAAGTCCGATGCTCGAGGTCGAAGCGGCGATTGTCGAGCCGGCGCGCCTGCGCGGGCGCACGTTGACGGTGATTGGCCTCGATCTTTTCAGCGCTGCCCGGCTTGCGCCGCAGTTGATCGGGCGCGTCGCGGACAATCAATCCGAAGACGCACCACGCCTCGCTTTGCTCGACGATGGTCTCTTCCTTTCGCCGGCGGCGCTTCAGACGCTGCAACTTGCTCCAGGAGACGAAGTCGGTTTTCAGGTCGGCGGCCGCGTCCAGCGGCTGCGCATCGCCGGCCAGCTTCCCGCGGCGCGCGCCGGACAGCGGCTAGCGACCATGGACATCGCATTCGCGCAGTGGCGCTTCGATCGTTTGGGCAAACTCACCCGCATCGACCTGCAGCTCACGCCCGGCGCGCGGATCGAACAATTGGCAGCACGCCTGAAGCTGCCCGCGGGTGTGTACGTCGAGAGCGCCGATCAGGCCGAAACGCGCGTGTCAAACCTCTCGCGCGCTTATCGCATCAATCTGAGCGCACTCGCGCTGGTCGCCCTTTTCACCGGAAGTTTTCTCGTCTATTCGCTGCAATCGCACAGCGTGATCGCGCGTGCAGGCCAGTTGGCGTTCCTGCGCATCATCGGGGTCACACAACGCGAGACAGCCCGCCTGCTGGTCGCGGAAGCGATTACGTTCGGCGTCGTGGGCGCGGGGATCGGCATCGCGGCGGGGGTCACCGTCGCAGCGCTGGCACTGCGCTGGCTTGGCGGCGACCTTGGTGGCGGTTATTTCGCAGGCGTGCAGCCGGCATTGGTGGTCGATCCGTGGCAGGCCATTGGATTTTTTCTGCTTGGCGTCGCAGCGGCCGGCGTGGGCGGATGGTTTCCCGCACGCGCGATCGCGCGCGCCGAACCCGCACCAATGCTCAAGGCGGCGATCGGCATCGAATCCGCGCGGCGTTCGCGCCCGTGGTTTGCGCTCGGTTTGTTCGTGGCCTCGGGCCTGCTGCTCACGGCGCCGGCGATGCGAAGTGTGCCGATTGCCGCGTATGTGGCTATCGGAACATTGCTGGTCGGCGCGATCGCCATCAAACCCTACCTCGCGCCGTTGCTGTTGGTGCCGCTGGCACGTTGGGTAGGTCGGCGTCGTTATCCGAACGCGGCGGTCTGGCTCGCGCTGCAGCGCCTCGGTGCAATGCCGCGTTTCGCGGCGATCGGTGCCGCAGGGATTGTGGCCGCGTTCGCACTCATGGTCGCGATGGCGACGATGGTGACGAGCTTTCGCACTTCGGTGGATGTTTGGCTCACGCGCGTGCTGCCGGCAGACGTCTATTCGCGCGCAGGTCCCGCGACCAGTGCAAGCGGAAACAACACGGCGTTTTTTTCGCAAGCCGACCAGGAGCGCATACACAACGATCCACAAGTCGTGCGTGCCGACTTTTCGCGCAACGTCAGAATCGTGCTCGATCCCGCGCGCGCGCCCATCACGCTGCTCGCACGTCCGGTCGACCGCGCTCAACCCGGCCGGACTTTGCCCCTGACAGGCGCGAGCCGACCGTGGCAACCCTCGATGCCACCGCCCGCGTGGGTCTCCGAACCGGTCGTTGACCTCTACGGCGCCCAGGTCGGGCACGAGTTCGTGCTGCCACTCTCGGGCAAGGACGAGCGATTTTTCGTCGCCGGCGTGTGGCGCGATTACGCGCGCCAGAGCGGCAGCGTGGTCATCGACATCGCCGACTACCAGCGCCTGACGGGTGACCAGCTACGCACCGACGCCGCGCTCTGGCTCACTGCCGGCACCAACGCCGCACGCTTCATCGAATCGCTGCGACCGTCGCTACAGGCCGGTACTGCCGAATTCGCCGAGACCGGCGAGCTGCGCACGGCAAGCCTGCGCATCTTCGATCGCAGCTTCGCCGTGACCTACGTGCTCGAGATTGCGGCGATGGTGATCGGCCTCACCGGCATTGCCGCCACCTTTTCTGCGCAGGCGATCGCGCGCCGGCGCGAGTTCGGCATGCTGCGCCACGTCGGCGTTACGCGCGGCGAGATCCTGCAACTGCTTGCACTCGAAGGCGTGCTCGTCACCGGACTCGCCGTTGTGCTCGGGCTTGCGGCAGGTATCGCTGTTGCGTGGATCCTGGTCGAGATCGTGAATCCCCAGTCGTTTCACTGGACGATGGATCTATTGCTGCCGTGGCGCCAGATCGGCGCTTTGATCGCGGCGCTGCTCGCTGCCGCCGCGGCAACGGCGGTGGTTGCAGGGCGGCGTGCGGTCGCGCACGACGCGGTGCTCGCGGTGCGGGAGGACTGGTGATGCATCCGTGCTCGCGGCGCAGCTTGCTGCTTGCGTCGGCGTTGACGCCGTTCGCACGCCACGCTTCCTGTGCGGTCGAGTTCCCTCGTGTCGTGCCTGGTCCACTTCTATTTCCGCGCGATCACGGCGTGCATCGCGACTATCGCGTCGAGTGGTGGTATCTCACCGGCTCACTCGAGGACACCGGCGGCGCACCGCTCGGTCTCCAGGTGACGTTTTTTCGACTGCGCACTTCCGTCGACCCGGCGAATCCAAGCCGCTTCGCCGCGCATCAGTTGTTGTTGGCGCACGTCGCGCTCGCGGACCCGAAACGCGCCAGCTTGCTGGTCGACCAGCGTATCGCGCGTGCGGGATCGAGCGCGGTGAAGATGGCCGATGACGATACGGACATCGAACTCAATCGCTGGCGCCTCGCCCGGCAGAGCGACGGCCGCTACGAATGCGAGATTGCGGCGCGAACGTTCGGGCTGCGTTTTTTCGCCACGCCGTCGCAGCCCGTGCTACTGCAGGGCGTGGAAGGTTTTTCCCCGAAACAAGCCGGGGGCGCGTACGCAAGCCGCTATTACTCGGTGCCGCAATTGCGCATCGAAGCCGAGATCCAGCGCGACGACAACAAGCGCGCCGCGCGCGGCGTCGCATGGCTCGATCATGAATGGACCAGCACGCTGCTCGAGCCGGAGGCGACCGGTTGGGATTGGATCGGCATGAATCTGGACGACGGAACCGCGTTGACGGCATTCCAGATCCGGCGCAAGGGCGATGGCGCGGTCCTGTTCGCCTACGCATCGATGCGCGCGCCCGGCGCAACCCAGGTGCGCGTTTTCGCTCAGCAACAAGTCCGCTTCGAGCCGCTTGCTTTTTGGGAATCGCCGCGCACCCGCGCGCGTTACCCGGTCGCCCAGCGAGTCACGGTCGGCGAGCGCGTGTTCGAAACCCAGCCGTTGTTCGTCGATCAGGAGCTCGACGCACGGTTGACCGGATCAGCGATCTACTGGGAAGGCGCGAGCACTCTGAGCGAAGACGGCCGCCGTGTCGGACGTGGTTATCTCGAGCTGACCGGATACGCGGCGCCGCTGACGCTCTGAGGCGCAACTTGCCTTGACCCTATACCCCGTGCGTGAACGCAGGCGCCCGTCGTCGCCTGGCGCTAATGTCGCATCAGGAGGATCGATCGATGGACGACTCCAAACCGAACGTCAAGTGGATCCGGGCGATCGACACCGCGCAACTGCAACAGCGCGGCCGTGCGGTCGTAAAGCTGGACGGCAAACAACTCGCTCTGTTCGCGGTCGGCGATCGTGTCTTCGCGTGCAACAACCGCTGCCCGCACGAGGGTTACCCGCTGGCGGAAGGTCATCTCGCCGGTCCAGCAAGTGACCAATGCGTGCTCACCTGCAACTGGCACAACTGGAAGTTCGAACTCGCCACGGGTCATAACGTTTACGGCGGCGATGCGTTGCGCATGTATCCGACCCGGCTCGCCGACGGGGCAGTCTGGGTCGATATCGCTGAAGCGCCGCAGGACCAGCGCGTCCGGCAGGCGTACGAGCGACTGCACCACGCGATGGACGAGAACCAGTACGACCGCGTTGCACGTGAGGTGGCGCGCCTCGCCAAGGCTGGCGCTGATCCACGCGGGGCGGTCGCGCGTGCGATCGTGTGGTCGCACGGCCGCCTGCGCGATGGCATGACGCACGCGTACGCCGCTGCCAACGGCTGGCTGCGACTGCACGAGATGCTGCGCGATCCGGTCGAGCGGCTCACCTGCCTCGCCGAGTCGGTCGGCCACATCGCGTACGACACGTTGCGTGAGGCTGATTGGCCCTATTGCGCTGACCAACAGCCTTGGAGCGACGCAAGGTTTGCGGCTGCGATCGAGGCGCAGGATGAAGACGCTGCGCTCGCGCACTACAACGACTTCGGTCATTCGCTGATCTACCTGCGTGCCTGCGGCGATCTGATCGAACGCTTGGGTGCCGACGTGCAGGCGCCGCTACTGCTCGCGTATGTGCGGTCGCTGGTGCGCGCCACGCGCGAAGACCTGATTCCGGAATTTCGCAAGTACGCTGAAGTTCTCTCGCGGTGGGCTACCACCGCGCCGGAGCGGGCAACGGCACCGGACCCGAACGCCTGGGTCGGCCTGTCGATCAATCGTGCGCTCGATGCAGCGCTTGCGGTACGCGGCGTGGCGCCGCTCGACCTGTTCCATTCGTTGCTCGGTGCCGCGTCGATCAATCTGCTGCGCTTCGATCCGATGCATGAGGAGCGCACGGAAGGAACGGTGGCCGATAACGTAGGCTGGCTCGACTTCACGCACGCCATCACGTTTGCCAACGCCGTGCGCCTGACGTGCAGCCGCTTGCCCGACCTATGGCCGGCGGCATTGCTGCAGATGGCGTTGTTTGTCGGCAGAAATTCGCCGTACCTGGGTGAAGAGGTCGGTGACTGGCGCGTCCATGATGTGGCCGCGTTCGACGCGCTGTTGCGCGCGCGCGTGCTCAACCACGGCGTTGGGCTCTACATCCACTCGGCACATCTGCTCAAGACTTGGCTCGCGGCGCGCGACGAAATGGCCGCGGGTCTACCGGCCAACGTGTCCGAGACACTCGCTGCCTCCGTGAACCGCTACCTCAGTGCGCGCGTGCACCAGAAACGCACGCTACGCACCGCACGCCAGGCACTCGACTTCGTCACCCTGGAGGATTGACGGCGCGGTAGCAACTAAACCTCGCCGAAGCAGTTTTGGCCTCGTATGATCGATCGCGATTCGAACTCTGAGCGACGAGGCGCGCCATGGCAAAGAAGTCGATCCAGGCTGAACCGTACGAGTTCGAATTCGATCCCGCCAGCTCGGCGCTGGTCATCATCGACATGCAGCGCGATTTCGTCGAACCCGGCGGTTTCGGCGAAGCGCTCGGCAACAACGTCACTCCGTTGCAAGCCGTGATCGCGCCGTGCAAGCGCATGCTCGACGCAGCGCGCCGCACCGGCATGCTGGTGATCCACACGCGTGAAGGTCACAGTCCCGATCTAGCGGACTGCCCGCCGAGCAAGATCGTGCGCGGGCGCGGCGCCAAGCGCATCGGCGATCCGGGGCCGATGGGCCGCATCCTGGTGCGCGGCGAGCGCGGTCACGACATCGTGCCGGAGCTTTATCCCAAGGCCGGCGAAGTGTTGCTCGACAAACCTGGCAAGGGCGCGTTCTGCGCCACCGATCTCGATCTCATCCTGCACAACCGCGGCATCAAGTCGCTGATCGTCTGCGGCGTCACCACCGAAGTGTGCGTCAACACAACGGTGCGCGAAGCGAACGATCGCGGTTACGAATGTGTTGTGCTCGCGGATTGCGTGGGCTCGTACTTTCCCGAGTTCCAGCGCGTCGCGCTGGAGATGATCAAGGCCCAGGGTGGCATCTTCGGCTGGGTATCGGATTCCAGGCGCGCGCTGGAAGCCTTCTGAGCTCCCGTGTCATTCCGAGCCTGCGCGAAGCGCCAGGTGAGGAATCTCGATCTGCGAGAACCGAGATCCCTCGCCTTCGGCTCGGGCTGACAAAGGGAGCGGCTCGGGACGAGCCGAACCTATTCCGCCGCCACCATCTGCGGCTCGCTCTTCGAGAGCGCGAGGCACACCGCCGCAAACATCACATAACCGAGAGCAACCAGCGGCGA
>DASQAE010000230.1:0-3990 GCA_035635915.1 Burkholderiaceae bacterium
TGCTGCTGATTGCCGACGAGCCGACCGGCGACCTGGATCGAACATCGGCCTTCGAGATTCTCAATCTGCTCGACCGGCTGAACACCGAGCTCGGCAAGACGATCGTCATGGTGACGCATGATCCGCGGGCGGCTGGAGCCGCGCACCACTTGATCTATCTCGACAAGGGTCAGCTTTCGGACACGAGTCCGTTTACACACTAGGCACCTGGTGGACGCTCAGTGTTCTTCCTGAAACTCGTTTTCCGCAATGCCTTTCGCGCTCGTCTGCGCAGCGCGCTCACCGTGCTTGGGCTGGTGATTGCGCTGGTGGCATTCGGTTTGCTGCAGACGGTGGTCAAGTCCTGGTACGCGGGCGTCGAGATGGCATCGGGTACGCGCCTCATCACGCGCAACAGCATCTCCCTGGTGTTCTCGCTTCCCGGGTATTACCGCGATCGCATCCGCTCGATCGAGGGCGTACGAGGCGTGGCGGTGTCGAACTGGTTCGGTGGCATCTGGCGCGACGAGCGCAGTTTTTTCGCCCAGTTCGCAGTCGACGTGCCGAACTTCTTTGCGATGTATCCGGAGTTCCGCTTCAAGCCCGACGAGTGGACCGATCTGTTGCGCGATCGGCGCGGCGCGGCGATCGGGCGCCAGCTCGCCGATCTTTACGCTTTCAAGGTCGGCGATCGCCTGCCGATTCGCGGCACGATCTACAGCGGCAACTGGGATTTCAACATACGCGCCATTTACGACGCGCGCGACGAAGGCACGATCACGCGCCAGATGTACTTTCACTATGACTATCTGAACGAGTACCTGAAGCTGAAGGCCCCCCGTGCGGCCGACCGGGCCGGCGTGTTCGTGGTGGAGGTCGACGATGCAGCGCGGGCAGCGGAAATTTCGCGCACCATCGATGGCGAATTCGCCAACTCGCTTGCCGAAACCCTGACTGAGACCGAAAAGGCGTTCCAGCTTTCTTTCGTCGCGATGATCGAGACCATCATCCAGGTGATCACGGGTGTGAGTTTTATCGTGATCCTGATCATCCTCGCGGTGGCAGCCAACACGATGGCTATGACGGCGCGCGAGCGCATCGGCGAATATGCCACGTTAAAGGCGTTGGGCTTTGGCCCGCCGTTCGTTGCCCGGTTGGTGCTGGCAGAAAGCCTGGTGCTTGGCGCGATCGGCGGCATGCTCGCGATCCTGCTCACAGCGCCGGTCGCACATGGGTTCTTCGAATTGGTCGGCAAGCAGGTTTTTGCGGTGTTCGAGGTGGCGCCGGTCACCTATCTCTGGCAGGCGCTCTCAGCTTTGGCCGTTGGTCTGCTCGCGGCTCTAGTGCCGATGATCCG
The DNA here is from genome assembly GCA_035635915.1 of Burkholderiaceae bacterium. Classification (GTDB taxonomy): domain Bacteria; phylum Pseudomonadota; class Gammaproteobacteria; order Burkholderiales; family Burkholderiaceae_F; genus JAKANT01. The sequence continues at coordinate 1,337 of DASQAE010000230.1, forward strand.
GTCGGCCAGCGTCGGCATCGTCGACGGCCTGCGGCACGTCGGCTGAGCGATGCAGATTCCCCTCTCCTACGTTGCGCGCAATCTGTGGGTGCGCCGCCTTACCACCGCGCTTACCGCTGGAGGCATGGCGCTGGTCGTCTTCGTGTTCGCCGCGGTGCTGATGCTGGACGCCGGCTTGAAAGCGACGCTGGTCGCTACCGGTTCTGACAACAACGTGCTGTTCATCCGCAAAGGCGCCGAGACCGAGGTACAAAGCGGCGTTGCGCGCGATCAGGCTGCGTTGATCGAAAGCCTGCCGCAAATCGCGCGCACGGCGAACGGCGAACCGCTGGTTTCAAAAGAGGTGGTGGTCCTCAACTCGCTGCCGAAGATCGACGGCGGCAAGCGCACCAATGTTCCGATCCGCGGCGTGCCACCGCTGGGACTCACGCTGCGGCCGCAAGTGAAGATGGTCGAAGGGCGGTTCTTCCGTTCGGGCTCGAACGAGATCATCGTGGGCTCGAGCGTGGCGCGGAAGTTCGCTGGTGTTGAAATCGGCCAGGGCCTGTCGTTCGCACAACGGCGCTGGACCATCGTTGGTGTGTTCGACGCCGGTCACACGGCGTTCGACTCAGAGATCTGGGGTGATGCCGAACAGCTGCTGCAGGCGTTCAGGCGCGGCGGCTTTTCCTCCGTGATCGCCCAACTTGCGACGCCAACCGCGTTCGACGCTCTTACCGATTCGCTCACCGGCGAGCCACGCCTGACCGTTGAGGTCAAACGCGAGAAGCAGTTCTACGAAGATCAGAGCAGGCAACTCTCGAATTTCATCACGTACCTCGGCGTCACGCTGAGCATGATCTTCTCGCTCGGCGCGATCATCGGCGCAGCGATCACGATGTATGCCGCAGTCGCGACGCGCACCGGCGAGATCGGAACGTTGCGCGCGCTCGGCTTCCGGCGCCGTGCCATCCTGACTGCATTTCTGCTCGAGTCGCTGCTGCTGGCGCTGGTTGGAGGCGTGGTCGGTCTTATCGCCGCCACCTTCCTGCAGGCGATAACGATATCAACGACCAATTTTCAGTCGTTCTCAGAGATTGCCTTCTCGTTTGCACTGACCCCGCGCATCGTCGTCAACACGCTTGTGTTTGCACTTGTCATGGGACTGATCGGCGGCGTGCTGCCCGCCTTCAAGGCGGCGCGCATGAAGATCGTCGATTCGCTGCGCGCGGCCTGAGCGCGTCCTGCGCGCGGTTGCATCGTCCGCCGGCGCGGGTATTCTTGCCGCGCCTGGGATACCTACAACGACGATTCCGCATCAGGAGACGAAATGAACCGACGCCAATTCAATCTAACCGCGCTTGCCGGCATGGTGGCGACGCAGGCTCCAGTGCCTGCGTTCGCGCAGCTCGGCGCGCTCAAGATGATGATTCCTGCCAATCCGGGTGGCGGCTGGGATCAGACCGGGCGCGCGCTCGGTGCGGCGATGCAGGCCGCCAAGGTAGTGCAATCGGTGCAGTTCGACAACAAGGGCGGAGCAGCCGGCACGATCGGACTGGCTCAGTTCGTCAACAGCGCCAAAGGCGATCCGCATGCTTTGCTTGTCGGCGGCATGGTGATGGTCGGTGGCATCGTGTTGAACAAGTCGCCGGTCGATCTGACCATGGTGACGCCGGTCGCGCGCCTGACCAGTGAGTATCTCGTGGTCGTGGTGCCTGCAAGTTCACCGCACAAATCGATGGACGACCTGGTGAAGGTGTTCAAGGCAGAGCCTGGCAAAGTCTCCTGGAATGGCGGTTCGGCGGGCGGCAGCGATCACATCCTCGCCGGCCTGATCGCGAAGTCGGTTGGCGTCGATCCGGCAAAGGTCAACTACATTGCTTCCAAGGGCGGCGGGGACCAGGTCGCGAACATCGTCGGCGGGCATGTGACTGCCGGCATTGCAGGCGTGGGCGAATTCGCCGAACACATCAAGGGCGGGCGTATGCGCGCGCTCGGCGTCTCAGCGCCGGCGAAGGTTGAAGGCATCGCCTCGCTGAAAGAGCAGGGCATCGATGTTGTGCTCGGCAACTGGCGCGGTGTATTTGGTGCGCCCGCGATCACGACTGCGCAGCGCGACGCGCTCATTGGTGCCGTAAAAGCCGCGATCGAATCGCCGACGTGGAAGGAGACGGTGGCGAAGTTCGGTTGGGATTCCGTATTTCTGCCCGGCGATCAGTACAAGGCCTTCCTCGAAGAGGACACCAAGCGCATCGCCGCAATTCTCGAATCGCTAGGCATGAAGAAGTAGCGCGATGGCGATGGCGCCATCCGTCAAACGCAGCGAGCTGATTATTTCCCTCGGCGTCCTTGCGCTGGGCATCTTTGCGACTGTCGTCGCATTTCGCTTGCCCGAGGGCGGCGGTTATGCGCGTATCGGACCGAACTTCATGCCCAAGGTTGTTGCGGGCGGATTGGTCGTCCTCGGGCTCTGGCTGCTGGGCGAGGTGTTCACCGGCGGCTGGCGTGCAAGCGAGCCCGACGATGCGGTCGAGCGCGGCGAGCACCCGTTCGTCGCGAGCGCGTTCCTGTGGGTGACGGCCGGGCTGTTTGCGCAGATGGTGTTGATTCAGTACGCCGGCTTCGTGCTGGCTGGCACGGTGATGTTCGCGTGCGTTGCGCGCGGCTTCGGGAGT
>DASQAE010000231.1:0-2864 GCA_035635915.1 Burkholderiaceae bacterium
AATCCTGGTGTCGGCATTCGTTTCGTTGACTCTGGTGCCGATGCTGGCGTCGCGTTATCTCAAGCGTGAGCGCGAGGACGATCCGATCCTGCGCCTGACCGCGTGGTTCGAACGCCTGTTTCGCGCCACGTTGGCGGGCTACGAGCGTTCTCTCGACTGGTGCCTGGTGCATCGGCGCGTGGTCCTGCTGGTCGCCGCGGCAACCCTGGTCGCGACCGTCGTGATGTTCGTATTCATTCCCAAGGGTTTTTTCCCGCAGGAGGATCTGGGGCAGGTGCAGGTCACGGCCGAAGCGGTCGAAGACATCTCCTACCCGGCGATGGTCGAGGTTGCGCAGCGTGTCGCGAAGGTGCTGCGCGATCACCCGGCGGTCGACGCGGTGCTCTACGGCGCCAACGAGACCAATCAGGCGCGCATGTTCATCAACCTCAAGCCGCGCGGCGAGCGGGCACCGATGGAGACGGTGCTCGAGGAACTGCGCCGCGACATGCGCCAGTTGCCCGGCATCGCGGTCTACTTCAATCCGTTCCAGAACCTGCGTATCGGCGGGCGTATCAGCAAGAGCCGGTTCCAGTACATCCTGAAGAGCGTGGGCGACAAGGAGCTGCAATCGAGCTCGGAGAAAATCATGGCGTTGATGCGCCAGGAGCCGATCTTTCGCGACGTCACCAGCGACGCGCAGCTGCGCGGCCTGACGGCGCAACTGAACATCGATCGCGACAAGGCCAACTCGCTCGGGGTGCAGATTCAGGACATTCGCAACGCGCTTTATTCGACCTTCGGCGAACGCCAGGTGTCGACGATCTATGCGGCGAGCGACTCGTACCAGGTGATCCTGCAGGGCGTGGATGCGGACCGGCGCGACGAATCGGCTTTCAACAAGATCTATCTGCGCGGCAAAAATGGTGGGCTGGTGCCTCTGTCCAGTGTTGCGACCGCGGAGCGCAAGGTCGGACCGATCGCGGTCAACCACGCCGGCCAGCTGCAGGCGATCACGATCTCGTTCAACCTCGCACCGGGTGCGTCGCTCGGCGATGCAGCGCACAAGATCGAGCAGTATCGCGCGCAGGTCTCGCTGCCGGCGTCGATCCTCACCAACTGGGGCGGCGATGCGGCGGCGTTCCAGACTTCGCAGTCGAGCCAGATCTGACTCCTGATCACGGCCTTGCTGGTGATCTACGTGCTGCTCGGTGTGCTTTACGAAAGCTACATCCACCCGCTCACCATCCTTGCCGGCCTGCCGTCGGCAGCGGTGGGCGCGTTGGTGACGTTGTGGTTGTTCGGGCTCGACCTTTCGATCATTGCGGTGATCGGCATCCTGATGCTGATCGGGATCGTGAAAAAGAACGCGATCATAATGATCGACTTCGCGTTGCACGCGCAGCGTGAACAGGACATGGCGCCGGCGCAGGCGATCCGTACCGCGTGCCTGCTGCGCTTCCGCCCGATTTTGATGACCACTCTAGCCGCCATGATGGGCGCGCTGCCGATTGCAACCGGGCTCGGCGCGAGCGCGGAGTTGCGCCAGCCGCTTGGCCTGGCGGTTGTCGGCGGCCTGCTGTTTTCGCAGGTGATCACGCTCTACCTCACACCGGTCATCTACCTGTACCTGGACCGGTATTCAGGCAAAGGGCCGGTGACGAAGCCGGTTGCGCAGGTAGTGCCGCAACCGGGCGCCGAGTAGAGCGCCATGCGGCCCCCACCCCAGCCCTCCCCCGCAGGCGGGGGAGGGAGCTAGTTTTTTTACGGGATCGCCGCATATGCGACCTTCTTCGCCACCATCCTTTACGCGATCGGGTTTGTCGGCAACATCGTCGTGCCGAAGTCGATCGATACCGCCATTGCAGCCGGCGCCGGCGATGCCCCGTTGGCCGAGGCGCTGGTCGTCAATGTGTTGCTGCTTGGTCTTTTCGCCGTCCAGCACAGCGTGATGGCGCGGCCGGCGTTCAAACGCTGGTGGACCCGCATCATTGCGCCTGCGGCTGAACGAAGCACCTTTGTGCTCCTTGCGAGCCTGGCGCTGATCCTGCTCTTTGCCCAATGGCGGCCGATGACGGCGTCGATCTGGACCGTCACCGACCCGGTTGCGAGCGCCGCACTCACCGCGATCTCCTTGCTTGGATGGGTGATGGTGTTCGTCAGCACGTTTCTCATCGATCACTTCGAACTGTTCGGGCTCAAGCAGGTGTTCGCGCGCCTGACCGGGCGGCAATTGCCGCCGCCGACGTTCAAGACGCCGCTTTTTTATCGCCGCATCCGGCACCCGATCTATCTCGGTTTCCTGCTCGCGTTCTGGGCCACACCGTCGATGAGCGCCGGGCATCTGCTGTTCGCGGTCGCAACCACCGGCTACATCCTGATCGGCATCTGGTTCGAGGAACGCGACCTGATCGAACTTTTCGGCGACAAGTACCGGCGGTACCGCGAGCAGGTCGGGATGTTCATTCCTCTGCCCGGGCGTCGCTTCGATGCACAGCGGGTCGAACCGGCACAGCACGTCGAACCGTCACGGCGCGAGGCGCCGACGCGGACGTGAGATGCAACTACGCGGGCGTTTGCACCAGCCTGCCTGCATGAAAGTCCGCGAACGCCTGTTGCACCTCGCGCATGGTGTTCATCACGAACGGTCCATGCGCTGCTACCGGTTCGTCGATGGGTGGTGACGCGTAAAGCAGCGCGCGCATCGGTTTGACGGCTTCGATTGTGACCGTATCGGAGCCGTCGCCCGCGCCCGGATCGAGCCAGGCGACATCACCGGCGGTCACTGCCTCACGCCGTGCGCCAAGGCGCGCGTCACCTTGCAGCAGGTACACGAACGCTCGATATGACGCCGGCAGGGTGGCAACGTATGCGGCCCCTTCCTG
>DASQAE010000232.1:0-4728 GCA_035635915.1 Burkholderiaceae bacterium
GAGCGCCGAGCGGCGCAAGAACATGGGCGACGCAGCGGTCGCGGCCGCACGCGCGGTCGGTTATCTGGGCGCGGGCACGGTCGAGTTCATTGCCGACGCCACCGGTACGTTCTACTTCATGGAGATGAACACCCGGCTGCAGGTCGAACACCCAGTGACCGAGATGATCACCGGGTTCGATCTGGTCGAGTGGCAGCTGCGGGTCGCATGCAGCGAGCCGCTGCCGAAGCTGGCGGCCGATCTGACGCTGCGCGGACACGCGATCGAGGCGCGCGTGTATGCCGAGAATCCGGACAAGGGATTCTTGCCGAGCACCGGGACGGTGAAATACCTGGCGCAACCGGCCGCAGTCGAATTCAAGCGCAACGCTGCGCACGACTGCGGCACGCCGGCCGCGGTGCGCATCGACAGCGGCGTGCGCGAGGGCGATGCGATCACGCCGTACTACGACCCGATGATTGCCAAGCTGATCGTCTGGGGCGAGAACCGCGACCAGGCGTTGGCGCGCATGCGCGCCGCACTCGCCGAGTTTCACATCGTCGGGCTCGCGAACAACGTGGATTTCCTCACGCGCCTGATGAACAACGCGAGTTTTGCGCGCGCGTTGCTCGATACCGGACTCATCGAGCGCGAACGCGAGGCGCTTTTTGCCATCGAGCCGCAGTTGCCGGCGGAAGCTCTCGCGCTCGCATGCGCGCGGGTGCTGACGGACGAAACGAGTGTCGCCGCGGAAACGTCCGATCCATGGGCGCTGGCGCATGGTTGGCGCCTCAACACGTTCTACCGTCGCGCGCTCTCGTTCCGCTCCGAGCGTGGCACGCATGACGTGGAGGTCGAGTACTCACGGGTCGGCAGTGCGACCTACGTGCTGCACTACGCGACTCTCGCCGTGCCGTTTTCGATCACCGATGCCGCAGGCACCCGCCTCACGGTTCGCCTTGCGGACCGGTCGCTCGCGGCCGACGTCGTGCGCGACGGCGACGACCTGCACACTTTCGCGCGCGGTCGTCATCGTGTACTCACATTGCTCGATCCGATTGCGCATGCCGCCGAGGCCGACGAAAGCGGCAACCGCCTCACCGCGCCGATGCCAGGCAAGGTGATCGCCGTGAACGTCGCTGCCGGTGCGCCGGTGACCAAGGGCACCGCGCTGATAGTCATGGAAGCGATGAAGATGGAACACACGATCGTCGCGCCGACGGATGGAACAGTCAGCGAGATCCTTTACGGCGTCGGCGATCAGGTCAACGAAGGGGCGGAGCTGGTGCGGTTTGCGAGCCCGAATGGCTGAAACGATTTGTTTAGACCAACAATGAACAATGTACCGATCATCCTCGCCACCGGCACCATGTCCGAACCCGGCTGGCGCGACGCGCTCGCGCGCGCCTTCGGCGGCGCCGGCATCAACTGCGACGTGCGCGTATGGAACGGCAAATCGACCGGCGCGCGTTATGCGATCGTGTGGCTGCCGCCAGCCGAATTGTTCGCCGCCGAGCCCGAGCTGCGCGCGGTGTTCAACCTGGGCGCCGGGGTGGACGCACTCCTCGCGCGCGGTGCGGTGCCGGCCCAAATGCCCATCATCCGGCTCGTCGATGCGGGCATGGCACCGAAGATCGCCGAATACGTGTGTTTTGCCATCGCGCGTATCACGCGCGGACTCGAACGTTTTGCACCGCCGCCCAACGGACTGCGCGATTGGAACGCATCGCGCCCACGCGGCGAAGCGCCTGTCGTGGGTGTGCTCGGCCTTGGCGCCATCGGCACGCCGATTGTCGAAGCGGCGGTGCGTTTTGGTTATCCGGTGATCGGATGGTCACGGCGGCCACGTGCGCGTGGCGGCGTCGAGACGTTCGCCGGGGCGGCGCAGCTGAACGCGTTCCTCGCCCGCGCGCAGGTGCTGGTGAATGCGATGCCACTCACGCCGCAGACGGAAAATCTGCTCGATCGGCGCGCGTTCGCGCAAATGCCGCGCGGTGCACACGTGATCAATGTCGGTCGCGGCGGGACGATCGCCGATGCGGACCTGCTGGCGGCGCTCGACGAAGGCCAGCTCGCAAGCGCGACGCTGGACGTATTCCGGGTCGAACCGCTGCCCAACGAACATCCGTTCTGGTCGCATCCGAAGGTGACCGTGACCCCGCATCTCTCCGGCCCAACGCCGTACGGACCGGCCGCCGAACAGATCGCCGCGGCGCTCGCGCAACTCGAGCACGGCGTAGCGCCGCAGGATCTGCCGGGTTACGTCGACCGCGACGCGGGTTATTGAGGCGCGGCGTAGCGTGCAGGTCGAGCATTGACCGAAACCGTTCCAACCCGGCGTTCGCCGCTCGGCAAGCTGCAGCGGTTGTTGCGTTCGCACGGCGCGCTGCGATCAGGTAGCGGGCTCACGACCGGGGTGATCGCCTTTGCGCTCGCCGTTCTGAGTCTCCTGGCGGTGATCGCTTTTCATTTCCCGGCGTACCTGACCACCCCCGAGTTGCGCAAGAACTACAACGTCGACGTATTGAGGTTCGTGCTGTTGGCGGCGATGGTGCTGGCCGGCGCGTTGTCGTTGCTCAACATCGCCTTCAACCGCAAGCGCTGGCTGTCGTGCGCTGCGTTTGCCATGGTCGCACTCGCCGCGGTGTTGGGTGGACACACCGTTCCAGTGGCCGACTTTCCGGACAACACGCCATACATCGGGCTCGACTGGTTCATCCTCGACCTGCTGGGCACAACGCTGATCTTCGTCTTCATCGAAAAGTTGTTCGCGCTGCGGCCCGAGCAACCGATCTTCCGTCCCGAGTGGCAGACCGACCTTGCGCACTTCCTGCTCAATCACCTGCTGGTGGGATTTTTCCTTCTCGCCACCAACAAGCTGGTGCACGCCGGATTCGACTGGGCGATCGATGCGCGCATGCAAACGTGGATTCGCTCGTTGCCGTTCGTCGTCGAACTGCTCTTGCTGGTTCTGATCGCCGACCTGGTGCAGTACTGGATTCATCGCGCGTATCACCAGGTGCCGTTGCTGTGGCGCTTCCACGCCATTCACCACAGCATCGAACACATGGACTGGCTGGCCGGCTCGCGCATGCACATGGTGGAGGTGCTGATCACGCGCTCGCTGGTGCTGGCGCCGATCGTCGTGCTCGGATTCGACAAGGTGGTGATCGACGCATACATCGTACTGGTCGGCTTCCAGGCCGTGCTCAACCATTCCAATGTCAGCGTGCGGCTCGGGCCGCTTGCGCGGGTGCTGGTGACGCCGAACTTTCACCACTGGCATCACTCGCAGGAGCGCGCCGCGCTCGATCGCAACTTTGCAGCACACTTCACGTTTCTCGACACGCTCTTCGGCACCGCGGTAAAAACCGACCGTGCGTGGCCGCAGCGTTACGGCGTCAAGGACGACTACGTGCCGAACGGCGTTCTCGCCCAGACATTGTTTCCGTTCAGATGGAATGGGCAACGGCCTGACTGAGCGTGGTCCTCGTTACAGGCGCTCGAGAAACGCGCTCATCTGGCGGCGCATCCGCGGTTCCGGCAACCGTCCCAAGCCTGCGGCCATGTTCTCGTCCATGTGCGCAGGCTGTGTCGTAGCCGGAATGGCGCACGTCACCGCAGGGTGACTCAGGATCCACTTGAGGAAGAACTGCGCCCAGTTGGCACAGTCGAACTCGGCTGCCCACGGCGGCAGGGCGCGTGCGCCAACCGCATTGAAGAGCAGGCCGCCATCGAACGGGCGATTGATGAACACGGCGATGCCGCGTTCGGCAGCAAGGTCGAGCACCGGTTCTGCACTGGCGTCGGCGAAGTTGTAAGTGATCTGGATCGCATCGATCGGTTCGTTGCGCATGACACGCTGGATCTCGTCGTGCTTGCGGCCATGCGAGGTCGACACGCCGATGTAGCGCACCCGGCCTTGATCCTTCCAGGCCCGCAGTGTCTTCAGGTGCGCCTGCCAGTTGAGCAGGTTGTGCACGAGGACCAGGTCGAAACGCGGCACGCGCCATAGCCGCAACGACTCTTCGAGCTGGCGCGGTCCGGTCCGATCGAACGCGCTCCACACCTTGCTCGAGGTAAAAAGCTTGCCCGTGTGAGCGAGGTCTGACAGCAAGTCGCCTACCAAACCCTCCGCGCGGCCATACATCGGCGATGAATCGATGACGCCACCGCCGGCGGCAAAAAAACGTTGCAGCACTTCCCGCCGCTGCGCGCGTAACACGCGTTCTTCGCCCACGTCGAAGGTCAGCCAGGTGCCCATGCCGACCGCGGGAATGGATTCGCGCGAGCGCGCGAATGAACGCTGCAAATGTGTAGGTTGGGCGAGGGCTGTTGTGCTCGCGCTTAGAAACGCAGCAGAAGCGGCCCGGAGGAAGGTGCGCCGGCGCATGAACGAGAGACTACGCGCCGTAGATTGAGTTCAAACACGTTCGCCCCCCACCCTAACCGTCCCCGCAAGCGGAGGAGGGGACCGCTCCCTCCCCTGCGAAGCGGGGGAAGGCTGGGGTGGGGGCGGCACGGCTATGCCGCTGCGCTTCGCGCGGTCGCAGCGAGTTGCTCCACCGCCTCCCGTGCCACCTCACCAATCACCAAGATCGCCGGACTTACGATGCCCGCGTGCTGGATCATCTGCGCCATCGCCTGCAGCGTCCCGGTCGCAATCCTTTGTTCCGCCAGCGTCGCACTCGCTACCGCTGCCACCGGCGTCGCTCCACTTAGCCCCGCCGCCAGCAACCGCTCCTGGAT
>DASQAE010000233.1:0-2801 GCA_035635915.1 Burkholderiaceae bacterium
CCACTCTTCGATCCGGCCAAAGTGCTGCTCGGCCAGAATCTCCGTCGGTGCCATCAGCGCCGCCTGGTAACCCGCGTCGATCGCGCGCGCGGCAGCAAGTGCCGCCACCACCGTCTTGCCGCTGCCCACGTCGCCTTGCAGCAGTCGATGCATCGGGACCCCGGAAGCAAGATCGTGTTCGATCTCGCTCCAGACGCGCATTTGTGCGTGCGTGAGTTTGAACGGAAGCGCCGCCTGCAAGCGCGCTTGTACATCGCCGGTCGGCCGCAGCGCCGGCGCGTGACGCTGCGCCCGGCGTGCGCGCATCTCGCGCAACGTCAATTGTTGTGCCAACAGTTCATCGAAGCGGATGCGTCGCCACAAAGGCTCCTGTTGCGCCGCCAGTTGCGCTTCATCCGCGCCTGCCGGCGGCTGATGCAGATCGCGCAACGTGGATTCCAGCGGTGCCAGGGCGAACCGCTCGCGCAGCGCTTGCGGCACGGTCTCGGTGGGTTGCACGTCGCGCAGCGCTCGTTCGATACGCGCGCGCAACCACGATTGCGAGATGCCCGCCGACGCCGGATACACGGGTGTCAGCCGCGTCGGCAATGGCGCGTCTGCCGCGGCCCGCACCCGCGGATGCACCATCTCCATGCCCAGCGTCCCGCCGCGCGCGGTGCCAAGTGCGCGCACGCGCTTGCCGGCGGCAAGGCTCTTCGCCTGCGATGGATAAAAATGCAGAAAGCGCAGCAGGACCTCGCCCGTGTCGTCCGCCAGCCGTGCCGTCAGCTGGCGCCTGCCGCGATAACTGATCTCCGACGCAACGATCGTTCCTTCGATTTGCGCTTCTGCGCCGCCCACCAGGTCGGCGATCGGCGTGAGCCGCGTTTCGTCGACATAACGCAACGGCAGATGGAGCAGGAAATCCCAGTCCGCCGCGAGCCCAAGGCGCGCAAGTTTCGCGGCGATGCCGCTATCGGTCGCCTTGGGAGAAGGTGACGAAACCCGGGCGCGCGCCAAGTTGCCTACAGGACGAGAATCGCCTCGACTTCGAACTGCGCTCCGCGCGGAAGGCTCGCTATGCCGATCGTCGAGCGCGCCGGATACGGCTGCGGCACCAGCTCCCCCATGATCGAGTTGACTTCGGCGAAGCGCGCCAGGTCGGTCAGAAACAACGTGAATTTGACCGCGTTCGCGAGCGAGCCACCGCTGGCTCGCGCCACAGCGTCAAGGTTCTTGAACGCCTGCCGCACTTGCGCTGCAAAATCGCCGCCCACCAGCTCCTTGGTGCTCGGATCCAGCCCGATCTGGCCCGAGAGAAACACGACAAGGCCGGTTTTGACGGCTTGCGAATAAGGACCGATGGCGGCCGGTGCGTTCGGGGTCGAAATGATTTCCTTGTTCATGTTGTCGGCTCCATGGCAGCGTGATCGGGCGCAAAGTCTACAAGCGGGCCTTAATGCGACACCGCGAACGGCCCGCCCTTTACCAGCGCGCGCTGATAGGCCGGGCGCGTGTGGATGTGGCCGAGGAATCCCAGCAGCCGCGGGCGGGTCGCGTCCAGGCCCGCGCGCGCGGCGGCGGCTTCGAGCGGAAAGCTCATCTGGACGTCGGCGGCGGTAAAGTCGTTGCCCGCAAACCAGGACGACTTGCCGAGCTCGTTTTCCATGAAATCGAGCTGCGTGCGCAGCTGCGGTTCGATGAACGAAGTACGCGCACGGTTGGCGATCGCACGCGCGATCGGGCGCGCGAAAAACGGCATCGGTGCCCGCTCGATGCGGTCGAATACCAGCTTCATCAGCAGCGGCGGCATGGCCGAGCCTTCAGCGAAGTGCATCCAGTAGCGATAGCGCGTTCGCTCCTGCGAGCCCGCGGGCGGAATCAGACGCCCGCCGCCATGACGCTCGATCAGGTATTCGACAATGGCGCCCGATTCGGCCAGTGTTACGCCATCTTCCGTGATGACGGGTGACTTGCCCAGCGGATGAATCGCGCGTAACTCCCGCGGCGCAAACAGCGTCCGCGGATCACGCTGGTAGTACTTGACCTCGTACGCGAGGCCGAGTTCCTCCAGCAGCCACAGCACACGTTGCGAGCGCGAGTTGTTCAGATGATGGACCGTGATCATTGGGTGCCTCGATTCGCGGCACGCATTGTCGCGCACCGCACCCGAGCCCACCGGTCAGATGTCGCGCGCGATCGCCTGCGCCAAGCGTGGCAACAAGGGCACAGGCAGGTCGTGCCCCCAGCCATCAATGATCTCGACGCTCGAACCGCGAATCTTGCGCTGCAGTTGACGGGCTGCTGCAACGGGGACCAGCGGGTCGGCAGAACCGTGCAGGATATGCGTCCGTGCGGTGATTTTCCCGAGCATCGGGGTTCGGTCGCCGTCCGCCGCCACCGCGATCAGTTGTCGCGCGACACCCGCAGGACGCCAGGCGCGCGCCACGAGGGCGCGCAATCGTTGCCGCAGCATCACCGGGTCAGTGTGATAGTCGGGACTGCCGATCAACGCGAACAGCCGCTCCAGGTAAGTGACGATCGATTCCGAGTTGTGCGGGCTCGCCGGCCGGCCGAGCAAAGCGGCGCGCACGCGCGCCGACGGTTGTGGCAGCGAACGCGAACCGGATGTGGTCATCATCAGGGTGAGCCGCTTGACGCGCGCCGGCTGCTGTACCGCCATGTGCTGCGCGATCATCCCGCCCATGGATGCGCCGCAGACATGTACCCGCTCGAGCCCCAGCGCATCGAGCACACCGAACGAGTCGCGCGCCATGTCCGCGAGTGAGTACGGCGCGGCGATGCGCATTCCCAGCAAATAC
>DASQAE010000234.1:0-3563 GCA_035635915.1 Burkholderiaceae bacterium
GGATCGGCAAGATGCGGCCGCGCCAGCGCGCACAGATCGGCGCGTCCGGCCGCGATGATCGAGTTCACATGGTCCGGTTCGAAGATTGCTCCGACCGCGATCGTGCCGATACCGACCTCGTTGCGGATCCGGTCCGCAAACGGTGTCTGGTACATGCGGCCATAGATGGGATTGGCCGCACGGGTCGTTTGTCCGGACGACACATCGATCATGTCTGCACCCGCCTGCTTGAACAAGCGTGCGATCTCGACCGCGTCGTCATCGGTATTGCCGCCCGGCGCCCAGTCGTGTGCAGAGATCCGCACCGACATCGGCTTGTCCGGTGGCCAGACTGCCCGCATCGCACTGAACACCTCGAGCGGGAAGCGGCAGCGATTGACCAACGTGCCGCCGAAGGCATCGTCGCGCTGGTTTGTCAGCGGGCACAGGAAGGCGGACAGCAGATAACCGTGTGCGCAGTGCAACTCCATCCAATCGAAGTCGCACGCGGCGGCCCAACGGGCGGCGCGCACGAAATCGTCGCGCACCCGCTCCATGTCTGCGCGCGTCATCGCCCGCGGCATCTGATTGTTCGGTCCATACGCGATCGCCGACGGCGCGATCAGCGGCCAGTTACCCGCGGCCAGTGGCTCGTCGGCATCCTGCCAGCCCAGTTGCGTCGATCCTTTGGGCCCCGCGTGGCCGAGTTGCATGCCGATCCTGGCGGGCGTGCGCTCATGCACGTACTCGACGATGCGCTTCCACGCCACACGATGTTCGTCCAGGTACATGCCGGCGCATCCAGGCGAGATACGCGCGTCGGCCGAGACGCACGTCATCTCGGTGAACACCAGCCCCGCTCCGCCATGCGCGCGGCTGCCCATATGGACGAGGTAATAGTCGTCCGGCACGCCGTTGACGCATGAATACTGCGCCATCGGCGAGACCACGACACGATTCGGCAAGACCAATCCGCGCACCTTGAACGGCGTGAACATCGGCGGCAAAGGCCGTGGCGCTGTGCCGCTGCGCTCCGCCAGCCATGTTTCGACCCCGGCGACATAGATCGCATCGCGCAGCCGCAGGTTCTCGTGCGAGATGCGCTGCGACCGCGTCAGCAGGCTGTAGGCGAACTGTTCGGCTTCGAAGCTGCTGTAGCGGTCGACGTTTTCGAACCACTGGGTCGAATTGCGCGCGGCGTTCTGGATCTTGAGCACCTCGACCGCGCGTTTTGTTTCGTATTCGAGCAGTGCGCTGCCGACCTCGGGCGCGGTATCGAGACACCGCGCCAGCTCGATCGCATCCTCGAGCGCGAGTTTGGTGCCGGAGCCGACGGAAAAATGGGCTGTGTGGGCCGCGTCGCCCATCAATACGACCGGAGCACGGCCGTTGTGATGCACCCAGGTCTTGCACACCACACGCGGGAACTTGATCCACTGCGACGAGCCGCGCAGATGGGCGGAGTTTGAAAGCAGGCGATTGCCGTCGAGGTACGGCGCGAACAAGCGCTCGCAGAATGCGATCGACTCGTCCTTGTCCATCGTTTCGAGTCCGGCGCGCTGCCACACGTCTTCCGGCGCCTCGACGATGAAGGTCGAGGTGTCCGCGTCGAATCGATAAGCGTGCGCCTGGAACCACCCATGCTCGGTTTGTTCGAACGCAAAAGTGAACGCTTCGAAGCACTTGTGCGTGCCGAGCCAGACGAAACGGCATTTGCGCACGTCGACGTCGGGCTGATAGGTCGCCGCGTACTTGTCGCGAATACGGCTGTTGAGGCCGTCGGAGGCGATCACAAGATCCGCGTCGAACCCGGCGTCGTCGGCGACATCGGTCTCGAACACCAGCTTGACGCCGAGCGCTTCGCAGCGTGCCTGCAGGATGTTGAGCAGGCGCTTGCGCCCGATGCCGCAAAAACCATGGCCGCCCGACCGGATCAGGCGCCCTTTGAAGTGCACGGCGACGTCGTCCCAGTGATTGAACGCGTCGAGGATCTGTTGCGCGGATTCGGCGTCGGCGGCTTGCAGGTTGCCGAGCGTCTGGTCGGAGAACACCACGCCCCAGCCGAACGTGTCGTACGGCCGATTGCGCTCGACCACCGTGATGTCAAACGCCGGATCCTGCTTTTTCATCAGCAGCGCGAAGTACAAGCCGGCTGGCCCGCCGCCGATACAGACGATTCGCATGCCTGGAGATGCCTCGTGCGTGCCGTGGATCTCGATACTTTAGATCTAAACTATTTAGATGTCCAGCAAGACACTGGACCGGCAACTGGTTACCATGACCGGCTCGGATCGGAGTTGGATTGATGGGTCGGATTTTCTTCACGCTGTTGTTTGCGCTCGGTATGCAGCCGGCGCTTGGGCAGGCGCCTGAGCGCGCGCCGCTGCTCGAGCCGGTAGCGCTGGCAGAGCTTGTGAAGCAGCCGAATGTGCGCGTGATCGATATCCGCGACGGCCAGGACGCGCAAGGCAAAACGCCGTACGACCGCGGCCACGTTCCGGGCGCGGTGCACGCGCCGTATCGCTTCTGGCGCGGACCTGAAACGGCGCCAGGCAGGATGCGCGATCAGGACTATCTCGGTGAACTGGTGCAGCGGCTCGGCGTGGAGCGCGACACGCTCGCCGTGGTTGTTTTCGAAGGCCGCGATTCGACCGATTTCGGCGCCGCGGCCCGCGTCTACTGGACGCTGCGTTATATCGGCGTCGAGCACCCGGCGATCCTGAACGGGGGTATGCGCGCATGGCTCGCGGCCGGTCAACCGGTCGACATCGCCGACGTCAAGATCGTCGTATCCGACTTCGATCCCAAACCGCAGACGCAACTGATGGCCACGCGCGACCAGGTGCAGAAGTTCCTCGGCCAGCCACGTGTAAGCCTGCTGGATGGACGTCCCGAGCCGTACTTCGACGGCGACAAGGCGCACCCGCTGGCAAAACGACCAGGAACCATCGCCGGCGCCAGAAATCTCGACAGCGACGTCTGGTTCCGCAACGGCAGTGCCGTGATGCTCTCCAGCGTCGAAATCCGCGCCGTGGCGAAAAAATATGGCTTGGAAGAGGACACGACGCTCTCGTTCTGCAACACGGGGCACTGGGCCGCAACCAACTGGTTCGTGCTTGCCGAAACTCTTGGGCAAAAAGACGTGCGTCTTTATCCCGATTCGATGGTCGATTGGTCAGCGACCAATCTGCCGATGGATCACGTGCCCGCGCGGGGCAAACAACTGTGGCTGCAATTGAAGGCGGCGCTCGCGCAATAAGCGCGAGCGGGCGCTTGCCGCGGCGCGCGCTTTTAGTGGCGGCTGTCGTGGCCGGGTGGATGCTTACGACCTGGTTCGCGGGTCTGCGCCAGGGTTTGTTGTTCCTGATCGGCGTGGGACTCGGGGGCGCACTCGCCGCAGTAGCGTTCGGTTTCACCACCGGTTGGCGCGTCTGGATCCGCGAGCGCGACCCGACCGGGCTGCTCGCGCAGTTTCTTGCGATCTCGCTCGCGATGGTGGTGTCGATCCCGCTTATCGCGGCACATCCGCAGGAACTCACCGGCGCCGTGGGGCCGCTTTCGGTGAGCCTGGTAATCGGCGCATT